>JAOTWM010000541.1 GCA_029862885.1 Gammaproteobacteria bacterium | reverse complement strand
TATTTTCTTTTACTCATGGGTAACACGGTCGCCCCAGATTTCTTCAAGCCGTTTATCCCGACCACAATTCCAACGATAAACATTGTAACGTATTGGATTGTTCTTATAATAATTTTGATGATAGGCCTCGTTACCTTTGATCGGGTAGAAAACCGAGGCGTCCAGTATAGGCGTAACTACGTTCAGTGATGAAAATTCCTTAACTACTTTTTGTCTGGATTGCTCAGCCAATCGTTTTTCATCTGCATTTGAAACAAATATCGCGCTAAGATAACTGTGTCCTTTGTCGCAGAATTGACCTCTGGCATCAAATGGATCGATGTTAACCCAATAATGATCCAGTAAACCCTGGTAATTGACCACCTCTGGGTCATATGTGATCTCAACTGCCTCATAGTGACCCTCGTGATTACCGTTGTAAGTGGGGTTTTTTAGGGTCCCTCCAGTAAAACCGGAAACCACATCTTTTACACCCGGTAATTTTTCGAAATCCGCTTCCATGCACCAGAAACAACCACCCGCAAAATAGGCTTTGTCCGCAGAAGCAATTTGTGTCGCTGTGATGGTTAGACAAATTATTGTGGATACTAATAGGATTTTCATCGTGGATTTCTCCAAGTTTGAATGTCGCGCATTCTGAGATTCCGATCACTTTTCCCTGTACGAAAGATCCAATGGTAACAAACTGAGTGATGAGGAACAGAAATATCGCTTATGTCTTCTCTCGTCGATTCGATTGGTAGTTTCCTTGTGACCAAAATAATAGGGAAATAAGTTGCAGCTTCCTCCCAACTCAAAATACGCGGTGCCTGATATTCCCGAAATAAAAACAGGGTCCATACTGGAATCACTACGAAGCGGACGTTGAACCAGATCGTGACTAATGACGACTATTGGCCTTAAGTACCCGAAGGACTAAACCGCTCGCGCGGTAGATGGAGGCGCGTTGGGGGAGGTGCTGGAGGTTTAGACTAAGTGTTTTGAGGATGGGTCTGTCCTGTGTTGAGGTTGTGGTTCCTACGCCGTAACCACCAACACAGGAGAAAGACCCATGACCCAGTCTAACAAATCCATCAGTCCTTTGCGTCAGCGCATGATCGACGACATGACGATGCGCAAGCTCAACCCGAAGACCCAGATCGCCTACATCCGCGCAGTGAAGAACTTGACCCAGTTTCTTCGCCGTTCACCGGATACGGCAACCGCAGAAGACCTGCGACGCTTTCAATTGCACCTGGTGAACAACGGCACCTCAAGAACCACGCTGAACGCAACTATTACCGGCTTGCGTTTCTTCTTCGAGGTCACCCTGTCTCGTCCCGACGCACTGACCAAGATGAGTCACGTTTACGAGCCACGCAAATTACCCGTGGTGTTGAGTGCCGAAGAAGTGGCCCGGCTGCTCAAGGCCGCCGGCAGCCTCAAGTACAAGGCAGCCCTGTCCATTGCCTATGGCGCAGGCCTACGGGCGAGTGAGGTCGTGCACCTCAAGGTCAACGACATCGACAGCGAACGCATGGTCATTCGGGTCGAACAAGGCAAGGGTAAAAAGGATCGCTACGCCATGCTCTCACCCACCTTGCTGGAATTGTTGCGCGCTTGGTGGCGACACGGCCAGTCCCAACGGAAGATGCTTCCGGGGGGTTGGTTGTTCCCCGGACAGAACCCGATTAACCCACTCTCGACCCGGCAACTCAACCGCGCCTTTCATCTGGCATTGCACGCCGCCGAGATCGACAAGCGCGTGTCGCTGCATTCACTACGTCACAGCTTTGCCACCCACATGTTAGAACAGAAAGTCGACGTGCGTGTAATCCAGGTGTTGCTGGGACACAAGAAGCTCGACACCACGGCGCAGTATACCCAAGTCGCCACCGGGATATTGCGTGAAGTCAAAGGCCCTTTGGAGTATCTACCGCCCCAACAGTAAACCGTCATGTCTGCCTTGGAGGTCGCGGATATCTTCCGCGACCACGGGCCGGTATGGCGTAAAAGAAACGCAGGCCACATAAGCCTCGGCCAACTCCAGGTCATGTCGGCCATCGAACGCTGCCGTAGTGCGGCGCTCGGCGGTCATGTGTTGCGCTGTGGTGGGTGCGATAAAATCCAAATCGCCTACAACTCCTGTCGCAACCGCCATTGCCCCAAGTGCCAGGCCACGGCGGCCCAACGTTGGCTTGAAGCGCGCCAGGCTGAACTGCTGCCGGTAGAGTATTACCATGTGGTGTTCACCTTGCCCGCACCCATCAGCGACATCGCCTATCAGAACAAGGCCGTAATCTATAACCTGCTGTTCAAGGCCGCTGCCCAAACCTTACTCACCATCGCCGCCGATCCCCAACACCTCGGTGCACGCATCGGCATCACCATGGTGTTGCATACCTGGGGTTCATCCATGACCCATCATCCACATGTACATTGCGTCGTCCCCGGCGGCGGGATTTCAAACGATGGACAACGTTGGATGGCGTGTCGGCCCGGCTTCTTCCTGCCCGTGCGCGTCCTGTCCAGATTGTTCCGGCGTCTGTTCTGTGAACAACTCTTGGACGCTCACAACGCGGGTCGATTGCAGTTCTTCGGACAACATCAGGCCCTTGCCAACACCAACGCATTCACCGCTTGACTCAAACCCCTGCGCAAACTCGAGTGGGTGGTCTATGCCAAGTGCCCCTTTGCCGGACCTCAGGCGGTACTCGCCTATCTGTCCCGGTATACACACCGCGTCGCCATCGCCAACTCGCGTTTAATCGCACACGATGAACAGGGAGTCACCTTTAAATGGAAAGACTATCGCCAAAAGAAACGTTACCGCCACAAGACCATGACCCTCGAAACTGGCGAGTTCATCCGCCGCTTCCTCATCCATGTCCTGCCCCAAGGCTTTCACCGTATCCGGCATTACGGTCTGTTCGCAAACACCGTACGCGCCAATAACTTGACTCAGGCCCGTGAGCTTCTGCAAACACCACCGAAGGTACACGATGTGATCGCCGCAAACGATAACTCCCCCGGTTGCGTTTATGTGTGTCAATCTTGCGGCTCACCGATGATCATCATCGAAATCCTCGAGCGCGCTCATGCACCTCGGGCACCTCCTGCCATGAAGCATGAACTTCACTAACATCAATCTATGTGCGTCTGGACTCTATCGGCTCAGGCCGGTACCAGCATCCCTATGGCTCCTGCTGTTTAAAAGCCCCGATTTAGTACTCCGTGCCCCACACAATGATCAATACAAAACGAAAAACCAATGACTTCGAACTCACAAACATCAGTTCCATACACCGCCGCCCGGCATCGCCCAAACCAAACACTCCCACCCAGATTCAAATCCCCATAGCTCCGCAGCAACTGATTACCCCTTCCCCCTAATCCGCGGTTTCCTCCTTCGGGGCTTAGAAGACACCTGCCCTCTGAGATTACGGGCTAGATTCACTCACGGCTACTGGGGCAGGTATCTTCTAACCCT
>JAOTWM010000540.1 GCA_029862885.1 Gammaproteobacteria bacterium | reverse complement strand
TAAATTTATCTGCAGAAAGTCAAAACATTCTAAACCCCGCACAGCACTTAATATGTAAGCCTACCAGTAGCCCTGTCGGTCGAGATCGCTAGTTATTGGTCTCCCCCCGTTTATTAAATTTTAGAAATCTTTATATCGATAATAATTCCCGCGATAAGAATAAATTGGAGTTTTTCAACGGAATAGGCCAGTAGCCGCCGTCTGGTTGGTGATGTTCGACTGATTCACAATCACTATTCGACGAACGTATTGAACTTCAAATATCGCCTCTACAGGTCTGAATCAGCAAAACGCACGTATAGTTTCCGATTGGTAACTTTACGGGATTTTCTGCCAAAATGAAAAATGTAAGTGCGAGTTTCTTGATTGTGCTGATCTTTGGAATTTTCAATGCGAATGCCAATAGCGGATCAACTCTGGATCAGCTGAACCTCGGCACTCTCCATGTTCTTGAAAATCGGGCCGAGGCCGGAAATGAGAAGGCACAGATGAAACTGGCCATAATGTATCTGCAGGGAAATGGTGTGAACGCGGATATATATAAAGCGATTGCATATTATCGATTAGCAGCCGAGCGGGATATTGCGTTTGCCCAGTACAAACTTGCACGATTATATCTCGACGGTAAATATGTAGAGCCTGATCCGGAACAAGCCCTTAGCTGGTTGCTGCGCTCGGCAAAGCTGGGCCTCGTTCAAGCTCAGCTCGAGCTGAGTTTGTTCTATGAGAATGGGGATGGCGTTGATCGCGATCTGGTTAATGCGCATATATGGCTTTCGATTGCCGCCTCGCTGATGGATTCAGACCTGAGGCCCCGCCAGGAAATACTCGAAGCCAAAATGACCCCCATTGAGCTGGCTCGGGCAAAAATACGGTCGAGTATCTGCATCCTCAACGGCTATCAGGACTGTTAAATATTCGAGAACTCCAGTGTCGGGACTGGGTCGCATATCGCCGCTGACCTATCGAGTCTGAAGGTCTGTTTTCTCGAAAGCTGCCGCTGAAATCCGCTCCCCAGGCTTCTCGAATCGGCTAGGGACAGAAACTGCTTATTGGCCGGACTCTATTGATAGCTGATATGCTTCATTAGCTAACTTCTTGGCTTTTACGCTGCCACATTCTGGTGGCTTTAGCGAAACAGTATGCTCATATTCATTAGTATTAGAAACCATGCGATCTTTAATGTTTAAAAAATTTGAGGTTGTATTCCTATGGGCTATTGGCGTTTTGCTGATCTATGGCGCAATCGCGGTACTCTATTACGGCTTTTATGTACTTTTTTGGGGTGGCCCTTTGGTGGAAGTTTACGCCGGTGAATTCCGCCAAATGCTCAGCTTTGGTCCTGGAATAGCATTGATGATTCTGGCTGCGACTATGGTGTTTGTAGGTAAAGCAATATTAACTACGAAAAATGAGATTGAGAAGGAACTGGTTGATGAGAAGGTTAGCAAGGAAAAAGAAACACTAAATAATAAAATAGCTCCGTATCTTGCTGATGAGAACCGAGAAAAGTTGTGGGAGGACAGATTCGATGAAAGCGATCCAAAAATCAATTTTGAAACCATCGATTTGCTGCTTGAGCCGACATCAGGACACCCGGCGAATAGTTTCGTAGAAGATGAGTCGGAATACGAAATCGAAACTATTGATCTGTCGCTTATCCCGTTATCAACGGATCGCGAAAATGGGATTGACGAAGATGACACCGACCTGGACCTAGCACCTGCCAACCAAACACCAGAATACGTGTCACCATACCCCAAAAAAAATCCTGACGAAGACGACACTGATCTTGAATATCCGGAAGAAGATTGAGCCAGCCCCCATTTAGTTACCGATAACAATATTCTCCATCGCCCAGCAATCATTACAATTGACACTAATCTGAAGCACAGGTGTTTGTTGATGACTGGTTGGATCGATTTTTAGTATCAGTCTAACTGGAGGTCGGAGTGGGAAGCGGTTGATGCTAAATGGGCGTATTCAAAGGACGCGAAAGCGTAACTGTTTAATTTACTCCACCGTTGGACAAAATGGACACTACGCGAGAGGTTGGGTTATTGCACGAGTGTCTCAAAAGGGTCGATTTCGGTGTTTGTCAACGAAGTTGTCGCCTGGATGGGTCATGCTACTTTTCTTTCTTTATGATGCTTTGGGTTTAATTCGACGACAGGCTCATGTTGCCAGTTTCTCGTCGTTGTTGACCAGCGTGCGGGATGCAGCTTCATCATCTTGCGGTATAACGCCTGCCGCTTTTCCAGCAATTTAATATCTTCACCCGTATGGCGTTGTTGCGGGGTAACAAACTTGATTCGACTGTGACGATGGTCGCGGTTATACCACTGGACAAAAGCTTTTACCCACAGGCGCGTATCATCTAAATTCGTAAAGCCTTCCGCTGGCCAACGCGGATGATACTTCACCGTCCTAAACAATGACTCCGAGTAGGGATTGTCGTTGCTGACACGTGGCCGACTGTAGGAGCTCACCACACCGAGTTCCTGTAATTTGGCCCTTAGCATGATGCTTTTCATTGGAGCACCATTGTCTGAGTGTAAAACCAATTGGCTTTTCACACTTTTTTCAGCCCATACGCTGCGCTCCAATAATGTCGCTGCATGATCACCATTTTCCTGATCATGCACTTCCCAGCCCACAATCTTACGGCTATAGATGTCTTCAATCATGTACAGATAGTAATGTTGACCGATGAGGCGACTGGGGCAATAAGTGATATCCCAGCTCCAGACCTGATTGGGCCGGGTCGCGATAAAATGACGGGTACTGCTGGCCTTCGCCTTGATCTTTACATTGCCACGGTGGGTTAACTGATTCGCGGCTTTCAGGATCCGGTAGAAACTCGACTCTGAGGCCAGGTAGATGCCTCGATCGGCCAGGCGCGGCACAATCTGATAAGGCGGTAACTGGGCGTAATCCGGTGTATTGCAGACCGCCAGTATCTGCTGGTGTTCATCCTCACTGAGCTTGTTCACGGGCGTGGGCCGTTTTGCCGTAATACGGCCATCACTAACCACACCGGTCTTGATCCATCGCTGGTAAGTACGGCTCGACAGTTCCAATACGTCACAGGCTGGTTGCTGCCGCGCACCTGACTCGATCGCCTCTCGGATCAGGCTCACCACCCGTTGTCGTTCAGCCAACGTGGTTAATCGTCCTCTGGGCCCTCCCAGAGGGCATCGTACCTTTTTCGCGACACCAACAAGGCAGCGAGTTCCGCCAAGGCTTTCTCTTTACGTTTTAATTCACGTTCCAGGGCACTAATCTTACGCTTGTGCCGTTGATAGCTGGCCTCACGACGCAGATTTTTATCCTGAGGTTGGTTACCGCGAATGCAGGCTTCTCGCCAGGATTTAATCTGGCCAGGGTACAACCCCTTTTCACGGCAATAGGTATTTAGTTCCACTTCACTTAAAGTCGCTGATTCCAATACCACCGCAAACTTTTCTTCTGG
>JAOTWM010000539.1 GCA_029862885.1 Gammaproteobacteria bacterium | reverse complement strand
TAGGAGGCAATCTCCGGCCTATTCTGTTGAAAAACTCCAATTTTTTCTCATCGGAGAAATTATCTTCGATATAACGATTTTAAAAAATTAACATGCCGGGGGAGGTCTATAACTATCGATCTCGACCGACAGGGCTACTGGTGAGCTTAGCTACCAGGTGCTGTGCGGGGTTCAGATTGTTTTGGCATTCTGCAGAAAACCAGCTCTCCATTTTCTTCGAGTTTTTCAACAGAATCGGCCACTTCCGGCCGCTCACAAAAAATAAAAAAGCCCCGCACAGTGGCGGGGCTTAATCACTAAATACGGGTAATAGTTAGGCTACTTTCCTTCTTCTTGAAATACCGACAAAACCAATCAAAGCCGTACCGAATAGCCATGCTGCTGCGGGCACTGGAACAGCGGCCGGCGGAAGAAATGTATCCGCGGTGATACTGACCTCGTATCCATTGGTTACGCCGTGATCCTCGAGCAGTAACTGCAGGTAATGCGTGCCCGGCGTGAGATCGAATGCCGGAAAAATGTGTTCTCCCAATAACACTCCGCCGGCTCTACGCTCGCCGCCGAGATACACGCCGTCAAGCCAGGCAAAGATTCCGTTATCCACACCAAAAGAAGCAACGACATTGGTGGCGCCGCCGGTGACGAACTCGTAGATTATGGCAACCTCCTCTCCCACCGGCCAACTATTCGGGATGGACGTTTCCAGGCTCCAGTTACTGTTGAGATTGCCCGGGTCGGTCAGCCAGTTTCCCAGAATCGAAGCCGCCGCGGACAAATCGGGTGCGGTCGGAAAGGACAGGTTTGCATCGTTAGAAACAGGAAAGGGACCTGTTTCTCCTCCGTCGGTGCCGTCCAGGATCGTCCCGATACTGTCGTTGTAATAGCCTGGATCAGATGTGGTGACGAGGGTTACTGCGCCTGCGGAGACAGGCAGGAAAAGAAATACCAAAAACATACCGCATAAGGTTTTCATGACACTCTCCATGAAATTGGCCACAAAAAGATGGGTAAATTTACCCGATAAAATCATATTGATTTCGGGTTCCGTGTCCATCACCCAAACAGGTGAAACAACAGGAGTCGGGAGGATTATTTCAGGAGGGTTTTTGCCGCCAATCTAAATCACTTATGCGCCGTTTTACCCGATAAGAGACGCTTATAACTTGAGGTCAGGAGGCAATCTGCGGCCAGTTTCGGACACTGGTTAGGCATAAAAAACACCGCGCAGCGGCTGAGCTTCATATTAAGTTTATTTAAAGATTAAACAGCTTTTCGTCGCTTGTTAAATCCAACCTATCTAATCAGAGCTGTGCCGCATAGTCAGATGGCTGCGGGGGAAAGCGACTGGGTTAGGACCTCAGGGAATGGCCCATTCCAGCTTTCTGGCATGTCCTCAAATAATTAAGTTTAGGAAGTCGCCAATCCATCGGGAGTATAATTGGTCATTGGCCAGCCAGCAATGGTAAACTCTTTTCAGAGCAGTAGCTTGGAGGAAATTAGGATGTGTGCTGATGCGACATATACTACCAAGCGAAATGAGAGCACTGTGGGACGCGGCCACGCAGCTGAAGTGCAAATCGCCGAGCAAGAACGCCAGTTCCGCGAGGTGCTCGAATTCTGTCCGGCGGCCCTGGTAATCGTCGATGAGGACGGCCGTCTGCTCTTCCATAACGCACGTTTGCGTGAACTCCTGGGGTACACGGAGGAGGAGATCAATCGCATTGATACCCGTACATTCTGGCACGACCTCGAGCAGCGATCGAGGATCATTGAAGCGCTGCGGGACCGAGGCGGCCAGCTACTGAACGAGGAGGTGATCTGGAAGACCAGGCAGGGGCAGCTACTTCACTTGCTCATCTCGTACGTGCAGGTGGCCTACCGCGGCGGGCATGTCAGCTTCGTCGGTGGCAAGCGAATTTGCTGGGTGTACGACGTCACCGCGCTGGTCCAGCACGAGGCACAGGTCACCGAGCAGCAGCGCCAGCTTCGTGAGATTCTGGAGTATTGCCCCGCCGCGCTGCTCGTCGTTGATGAAGAGGGACGACTCCTGTTCCACAATTGGCGCCTGCGCGAGTTGTTGGGGTATGAAGAAGAGGAACTGAAGCTCTTCGATACGAAGCAATTCTGGCATGACCCCGGCCATCGGGCTCGGATCATCGGTCTACTCCGGGACCGGGGCGGCCAGTTGCTGAATGAGGAGGTGATTTGGAAGACAAAACAGGGGCGGCTTATCAACTTACTGATTTCTTACGTCCAAGTTGCCTATCAGGGTGGTCATGTCGGTTTCTCCGGTGGAAAGCGGCTTTGCTGGGTATACGACATCACGTTACTCAGGCGGGCGGAAAAAGCTTGTATACGTAGTGAGCAGCGTTTAGCCGAAGCGATCGAGAGTATCCCCGAAGGCTTCGCGTGCTACGACTCAGAGGATCGGCTGGTAGTATGCAACTCGAGTTACCGCGAGCTGCTCTACGATAACCGCGAAGTGGACCTGTCCACCGGCACACCATTCGAGAGTATCGTTCGGCGAGCCGCGGAAGGCGGCTACATCAAGGATGCGGAAGGACGTGTTGAGGAATGGGTTGCCGAGCGTCTACGCCAGCACCGAAACCCGGGCGAATCGCAAATACTGCAGCGAGGCAACGGCCGATGGGTGATGTTTAGCGAGCGGCGGACTGGGGAAGGCGGTATTGTTGTGGTCTATTTGGATATTACTGAGCTCAAGCAACGGGAAGAGGATCTCGCTGAGAAGTCTGCGCTTCTCGAAGCTCTTTCGACAAAACTCGCCAAGTACCTAGCGCCTCAGGTGTACAACTCAATATTCACCGGACGTCAGGATGTTAAGATCGTAAGTAAACGCAAAAAACTGACGATTTTCTTCTCCGATATTGTTGATTTCACGGAGATCACTGACAGCCTGGAGCCAGAGGAGCTAACCGACCTTTTGAATCATTATCTGACTGAGATGTCGAAGATCGCTCTCGAGTACGGGGCAACGATCGACAAATACGTTGGCGATGGTATCACCGCATTCTTCGGCGACCCAGAAAGCCGCGGTGTTAAGGAGGATGCGAGGGCTTGTGTGAACATGGCGATCGCCATGCAACAGCGTATGCAGGAGTTGCAGTCCGAATGGTTGGACCGTGGGCTGGAGAAGCCCTTTCAGATCCGCATCGGGATCAACACCGGATTCTGCACTGTCGGAAACTTCGGCAGCGAAGACCGGATGGACTACACCTTAAACGGCAGCGAGGTAAACCTCGCCGCCCGACTTGAATCACACGCCGAGGTGAGCGGCATTCTCTTGGGCCATGAGACCTATTCGCTGGTTAAGGACACCGTGCTCACCGAAGAGCGCGACGCCTTGACCGTCAAAGGCTTTGCCAGGCCCGTTCGGAGCTACGCGGTCGTGGGTTTGTACGACGAACTCGCGAATAAGGGTCGCATCATTCGTCGCGACCAGGAAGGCCTGGCACTGGTC
>JAOTWM010000076.1 GCA_029862885.1 Gammaproteobacteria bacterium | reverse complement strand
TAATAGACCACCAAGGCGCTCCGAATGATCCACTTGGTCAGGCACGATTCGGATACGGCATCGGGGTTGCCGATGGACTATTGGCGCTCGCGGTGCTATTCGTCGTCACCAATACATTGACCAATGGCGGTGGCTGGGATGCCCATTATGCCGAATGGCCGCTAAGCGGAGGTGTAGATCAATGGTTGCTGCATATCGTCAACGCGTGGGCCGCCGCCGTTAGCGCGCTGGGAATCCCGATCGATTGGTCTCAAGCATTCGCCGCCTTCGCCGTCGCGAGCCTCGCAATGGTGGCGCTAGAGGCTGGCATCCGCGTACAGCAATTCCTCATCGAGCGCGTCGAACCCACGGCCGACGGCGCTCCACTTCGATCGCAGCGACGTCATCGTCTCGCCATCATCGCCATCGGTGTGCTGGGGTTTTTCGCAGCCGACCTGTACCTCGACATTGAATTCTGGGTGCTGACCGGAGCCGGCAGCCAATTATTTGTCGGCGCTCTGTTTTTCGCACTGACACTATCGGCCATGCGGGCGGGTCGCAACGCGGTTTGGTTGCTGGCGCCGGCGTTGGTTATTTCCGGCTTGGCGCTATGGGCGTTGGGTTCCGAAGTCACGCAGTGGTGGCTCAGCGGTGACTGGTTGCGATCGGCGCTGGGGGTCACGATCTGGGGGTTTGGGGCGTGGATGGCCCTGGCTGCGGGGCACGCGCTGACGCCCCGCACTGATATGCCCGTAAAAACCTCGACGGACGCTTGACAGCCGCTGGCCTACGCAGCAAATAATGACTCGGATCAACGCACCGTCGCGTCCATTCGGCCACGCTTGGCAGGGCAAGGCGAAAATCGCAGGGGCCGGTTATGGCTGCTGCTCGGCACCCGTGACCGATCCGGGTAGTTCATGCAGGAAATGAAATCGGGGGAAATCGGGCTGAATCGCCGCCGTCGCATCGAAACGACATCAATGAACTTGCTCGCAATAGGCATTAATCACAACACCGCACCGGTCGCGCTGCGGGAGCAAACCGTGTTCGGCCCGGAGCGACTGTCCGGAGCATTACAGGACGTGGTGAGCGCGGGGCTCGCCGATGAGATCACCATCCTATCCACTTGCAACCGCACCGAGCTGTATTGCCGCAGGCCAACTGAACACCACGACGACTTGATCGGATGGCTGTGTAATTATCATGACATACCGCGCCAAACCATTGTTCCGAGTCTGTATCAGCACCCGAACGAAGATGCGGTCCGCCACGCATTTCGCGTGGCTTCCGGACTTGACTCGATGGTACTGGGAGAACCGCAAATTCTCGGGCAAATGAAGGCCGCGTTCGCCACCGCGCACCGCGCCGGTTCGACCGGGAAGGTATTGAACAGGCTGTTTCATCATACTTTTTCGGTGGCGAAACAAGTTCGCACGGATACCGGGATTGGTGCGAAATCGGTATCAGTGGCCTATGCAGCAGTGGACTTGGCACAACGCATTTTTTCCCGGATCGAAGACCGCACGGTGTTATTGCTCGGCGCCGGTGAGACCATCGAGCTCACGGCACGGCATCTGTACGGCCAAGGCGTGCGCCGCATGATCGTCGCGAATCGCTCGATTGAACGCGCGGCACAATTAACACAAAGCCTCTCCGCCGAAGCGATTTCGTTGGCAGAATTGCCTTTGCGCCTGCACGAAGCCGATATCGTCATTACCTCCACCGCGAGCACGCTACCGATCGTAGGTAAAGGCACGATCGAACGCGCGCTAAAACGGCGCAAACATCGACCGATGTTGCTGATCGATTTGGCGGTCCCGCGCGATATTGAGCCCGAAGTCGCGGAATTGGACGACATTTATCTGTATACCATCGATGATTTACAACAAGTCGTGGATTCGAATCTGCAAGCCCGCCGCAAAGCCGCCATAGAGGCGGAAACCATTATCGACCTCCAGGCCATGCGTTTTATGGGCTGGTTGCGATCGCTCGATGCCGTACCCACGATTCGTGCACTGCGATCAAATGCCGATTCAATACGCAGCGCAGAGGTCGAGCGCGCGCTGCATCGCCTCACCCAAGGGGCCGACCCGAAGACGGTAATAGAGCAACTCAGTAACACCCTCACCAATAAAATTATTCACGCTCCGAGTGCTGCGCTAGAACGCGCCGGGCGCGGCGGCGACCGTTCACTATTGGCCGCCGCCCGCCGGTTGTTCGGCCTCAAACACTAGCCGGCTCAATCGACCTATGGGCCGTAGCGTGGGCCAGATATGAATCCGTCGATAATCACGAAACTGGAACACTTGGTGGACCGCCAGGAGGAAATTAATGCATTGCTGGCGGACCCGGCGGTCCAGGAAGAACAAAATCAATTTCGCCGACTTTCGATCGAATTGGCCGAAATCGCGCCGGTTGTGGAAACCTATAATAAGTACCGGTCGCTAGTGGCCGAGCTGGACGCCACGCGCTCGATGCTTGACGATGCGGACTCGTCGATTCGGCGTATGGCGCAGGACGAACTTCCAAAGCTCGAACAGCACATCGAACAACAACAGCTTGGCATTCAAAAACTACTGCTGCCAAGAGACCCGAACGATGAACGCAACATCTTTTTGGAGATTCGCGCCGGAGCGGGCGGCGACGAAGCTGCGCTGTTTGCCGGCGACTTGTTTCGTATGTACAACACCTACGCAGAAAACATGCGCTGGACAGTGGAGGTCGTAAGCCAAAGTCCCGGGGAATACGGAGGATACAAGGAAATTATCAGCCGCATCGAGGGCCGTGGCGCTTACTCACGGTTGAAATTCGAATCGGGCGCCCATCGTGTACAGCGCGTTCCCGAAACCGAGGCACAGGGGCGTATTCATACCTCGGCTTGCACGGTCGCGGTGTTGCCTGAAGCCGATGAAATCGACGAGATTGAGATCGGAACAAAAGACCTGCGGGTCGATACATTTCGTGCGTCCGGCGCCGGCGGCCAACACGTCAACCGCACCGATTCCGCGGTGCGGTTGACCCATATCCCAAGCGGAATTGTCGTTGAATGCCAAGACGAGCGCTCACAGCATAAGAATCGTGCACGCGCGATGTCGGTATTGAAATCGCGCCTGCTCGAGGCGGAAATTCGCAAACAACAATCGGAACAGGCCGAGACTCGTCGCAACCTGGTCGGTAGCGGTGACCGATCGGAACGCATCCGAACCTACAATTTCCCCCAGGGACGGGTCACCGACCATCGCATCAATCTGACCCTCTACAAGCTGAGCGAATTTATCGGCGGTGATCTCGACACCGTAATCGATCCATTGATCGCCGAACACCAAGCCGACCAGTTAGCCGCATTAGGCGGCCAGTGAGTAACCTAGCCCGCATATTGCATGAGAGTCCGGGATTTTGGCTGAGAGTTCGGTTTGACCAACGTAATTGATATTTTATGCCAACTTTCGAGCTTTCTCGTGCAATATGCGGTCTAGACAAGGCCACGTTGGAATCGCTATTAGCCGCCGCGGCACAACGCCTGCATGATATTTCCGCTACCCCCGTGCTCGATGCTCAGGTGCTATTGCGCGACGTGGTCCGAGGCCGTGCACCTTCTGCGCAGAATTCAACCGGGGTGCTTTCGACCGGGGAACGCGACGCATTCGAGGCGCTGATCGAGCGCCGCTCGTGCGGGGAGCCGGTCGCATACATCCGCGGCGAACGGGAGTTTTGGTCGCTGTCATTCTTCGTGACCCGCGCCACACTGATTCCCCGCCCCGATACCGAGACCCTTGTGGAGCGTGCGCTAATACACATACCCACGACCGACGTATTGGATGTTGCCGACTTAGGAACCGGATGCGGGGCTATTGCGCTCGCGCTCGCGACCGAACGCCCGCATTGCCGGATCGCGGCGACCGACCGTTCGCCCGACGCGTTGGCCGTGGCAGCCCTTAATATCCAGCGACACAACTTAGAAAATGTCGCATTGCGCGAAGGCGACTGGCTTCACGCGCTACCCGACTCCGGCTATAACGTAATTGTCTCCAATCCACCTTACGTGGCCGCGGACGACCCGCACTTGAACGCCCCGGAAGTTCGCTACGAGCCCCGGGACGCACTCCTTGGCGGTGCCGACGGGCTGGACGCACTGCGCCAAATCATCGAGACCGCGCGAACGCATTTACGCCAAAATGGATACCTGCTGGTCGAACACGGTTACGATCAAGGCGGCGATGCACGCGCATTGTTTTCTGCGCATGGCTACACTCGCGTCGCGAGCTACCGCGATCTGGCGGGCAACGAACGTGTTACCGAAGCGTTATGGCCATACCGCAATCGCGCAAAATAGATCTAAGGGCGGCCGTGGTTAGGGCTTGACGAATTCGGCGACGACGGGCGTATGGTCAGACGGTCGTTCCCATTTTCGCGGCGCTTTGTCGATTACGCACTCGACACACGCAGCGTACGACTCCTGACTACATAGAATATGATCGATACGTAACCCGAGGTTGCGACGAAACCCCGCAGCGCGATAGTCCCACCACGAAAACGTATCGGGTTCTTGATCGAACTTGCGGTACACATCGCCCAGACCGAGGCCGATCATTTGCTGAAACATTGCACGCTCGGGCTCGCTGCATAAAACCTTATCGCGCCACTGTTCGGGATCGTGCACATCTTCATCCGCAGGCGCAATATTGAAATCTCCCAACAACATCAATTGTGTATGGGATTTCAGTTCGAGCTGCAGATAGGCCAATAGGGATTCGAGCCACATCAATTTATACTGGTATTTTTCCGACCCCACCTCTTGTCCGTTCGGAATATAGACGTTTATCACTCGCACACCGTCGATCGTGGCGGCTAACACGCGCCGCTGTGGATCGTCCAGGCCCGGCAGTGCGGTCACGATATCTCGCGGTGGCGAAGTGCTCAGCGTCGCGACACCGTTATAGGTTTTCTGCCCCGAGAATGCGACATGATACCCGGCGTCTTCGATAACCGATGCGGGAAAATCGTCATCGACGAGCTTGGTCTCTTGCAGACACAGAATATTGGCTTGCGCGGTGCGTAGCCATTGCGTCACGTGAGGCAACCGGACCCGTAAGGAGTTGACATTCCAGGTGGCCGCTTTCACAACGTCATCGACCGGTATTGGATATTCGAACCCGTCGATACCGACAGGTCCGTATTAGCAGTTAATACGTCTATGATTCGGTGTCGTCGGCCGGCTCTTCTTCCACTTCGCTTTCCGCGGATTCTAATCCTTCGTCGTCGCCTTGTTCGGCTTCGTCTTGTTCCGCTTCGTCTTGTTCAGCATCGCCCTGCTCACCGGCAGCAGGCTGCTCCGCCGCAGCGGATTGCAGCGCTGGGAATCCGGCATTTTCTAAAATATTTTCCAACAGCCCGCGGTTATAACCCCGCATCACTTTTTCACCGACAAACACCGTGGGGACTTCCAATCTACCACCCTTTTCCTTTAATTCCGTTTGGGTAGCGATATCGGATTCGACATCCTTTTCATCGAACGGAATACCGAACCGATTAAAAAAGCTGCGAAACAATTCACAACCATCGCAATCGGCAATGCTGTACAGCACGATTGGTGCGTTCGCAGCCGCGGCTGCCAATTGCGCACTCGGGGTTGCAGCTTCGGTCGGAACAACACCCGTTGCCACACCATCGACGTTTTTTTCACTGAATTCGGCACCCTCCGGCGGCGGACTATCCTGATAGCTTATATTGCCGGATTCATCGACCCATTTATACAGCTTGCCCGCGACCGACCATTGTGGCGCCAACGCCACCGCGATGGCGAGCGGAATAAACGCCAATGGAGACCCGAATAGAGACCGTATTTTCATGATCGTGTCCAATTTCCGTCGCATCTTTCACCAGTATAGCCAATATCGGCGGCGGACGTTAGGGCCGCCTGTGGGACCGCCGGACGCACCCCAGGCAGGATGCTTCATGAGGGGTTCGGGCTTCAGGAAAAACGGCCTACGGGAGGAGGCCATGTTGCTCCAATAATGCGTCGATTTTCGGCTCCCGGCCCCGGAATTCCCGAAATAGCGCGGCCGTGTCCTCGGCACCGCCGCGCTCCAGAATACTGTGCATAAACTCGGTTCCCGTGGATTGATCGAAAACGCCATTTTCCCGGAATTTGCTATAGGCATCCGCCGCCAACACCTCCGCCCATTTATAGCTGTAGTAGCCGGCCGCATAGCCGCCCGAAAAGACGTGTGTGAAGCTGTTCTGAAACCGATTAAATTCGGGCGGCCGCACCACCGCCACGGCGGCGCGCACCGCATCCAACACCTGCTGCACTGACTGCTCCGGCTCGGCCTGGCTATGTAACTGCAGGTCGAACACGCTGAACTCAATCTGCCGTAACATCTGCATGGCCGCTTGGAAATTTCGGGCCGCACGCATCGCATTCAAGAATTTATCCGGCAGTGGTGCACCGCTTTCGAAGTGGCCGGAAATAATATCCAGCGCCTCACGCTCCCAACACCAGTTTTCCAGGAACTGACTGGGCAACTCAACTGCATCCCAGGACACACCGTTAATTCCGGACACTCCAACGTAATCGACCAAACTCAACATATGATGCAGGCCGTGACCGAACTCGTGGAACAGCGTCGTGACCTCATCGTGGGTCAACAGCGACGGCTTACTGCCGGTCGGTGGGGAAAAATTACAGGTTAGAAACGCGACGGGTGTTTGCACACCCGCGGCCGTGCGCTTACGGCCGATACAATCCGCCATCCAGGCTCCACCACGCTTGTGCAGCCGCGCATACAAATCGACATAAAATTGGCCCCGTGTAACTCCGGCGCGGTCGACTACCTCATAGACTTGCACGTCCGGGTGCCAGACCTCAATGCCCGTCACAGGCTTGATACGCAATCCAAACAATCTATGCACCACTTCAAACATGCCCGTTAATACTTTCGGCGCAGGGAAGTATGGGCGCAGATCCTCCTCGCTAAATGCGAACCGTGACTGCCTTAACTTCTCCGAATAATAGGGCAGGTCCCACACCGGTGCGTCGGTCGCTCCAAATTGTTTGCACGCGAACTCGCGCAGCTCATCGAGTTCAGCCTGGGCGCTGGGCTTCGAGCGCGACGTGAGGTCGTCGAGAAACGACAGTACTTGTTCGACGCTGTCGGCCATTTTTGTCGCCAACGAATAGGCCGCAAAATGGGGGAAATCCAACAGCGTGCCGGCCTCTTGGCGCAGCCTGAGAATCTCAGCAATGAGCGGTGTATTGTCCCATCGCCCGGCATTCGGTCCCTTGTCGCTGGAACGGGTGACATAGGCCTCATAGACTTCCCGGCGTAACTCTGGGCTCTCGGAATAAGTGATAAAGGGGATGTACGACGGCGCGTCGAGCGTAAACACCCAACCCGGTTTTCCATCGTGTTCAGCCGTCGACCGCGCAACCTCGATGACGGTCGCGGGCAAACCGGCCAGTTGTTTCTCGTCGGTAATATGTAAATGCCAGCCTTGCGTCGCATCAAGCACGTTTTGCTCGAATTGGTTGGTGAGCGATGACAGCGCTTGCTCGATCTCCTTGAAGCGCTGCTTGGCGGGTCCGTCGAGTTCGACCCCGCCCAAGCGCGCATCGCGTAGCGCGTTGTCGATAATTTTTCGCTGAGCGCAGTCCAAGGCGGCGAACGCGGGGTGCTCCGAGACCTCCTTATAGCCGCGGTACAAGCGCTCGTCCTGGGCGATCTCACTGTAGTAGGCACTGAGTTTTGGCAGGCAGGCTTCATAAGCGGTTCGCAGCTCCGGATTGTCCATGACCGCGTTAATATGCGAAACCGGCGCCCAAAACCGCCCGATGTTTTCACCGAGGTCCTCGATAGGTTGCACAAAGTTATCCCAATCTCGACGGCCCTCGCGCGCCACAATCGTTTCCAGCTGCTCACGATTCTGCGACAGCAACAAATCAAGCCCCGGTTCGATATGTGCCACATTGAAATCACGGAAATGCGGCAGGCCCGAAAAATCTAATAACGGATTGGCCGTGGGTAATGGTGCAGTCATAGGCTCAAGTATTAGGCTCCCGGAAATTTCCACTACGATAACATGCGAGCCAAGTCGCCTGTAGCTACGGTGCTTGCTTGCACCGTAGCCAGGTCCCATAGTTGCCGGTGTTCAATCGAATCTGGAGCTCAGCGCACGTGATGGATACATACGATTTTCTTGTGATCGGGGGCGGTAGCGGCGGTATCGCAGCCGCACGGCGAGCCGCAAGCTACGGCGCACGCACTGCGATAATTGAAGCCAAACGTATTGGCGGAACCTGCGTCAATGTCGGTTGTGTGCCGAAAAAAGTCATGTGGACGACGTCGCGGCTGGCGGAATTGCTGCACGATGCACCCGAGTACGGATTCAATATTCACGGCGACGGCTTCGATTGGGCCGCCATAAAATCCAGCCGCGACGCTTACGTCGCACGTCTCAATGACATCTATCACCGCAATTTGAGCACGTCCGAAGTCACCGAGATCGAAGGCTTTGGCCGCTTTACCGGCGTCCACATAGTCGCAACCGGGGACGCCGAGCTCGCCGCCGATCATGTGCTGATTGCAACCGGTAGCGCACCCATCGTACCGGATATTCCGGGCGCCGATCTTGGCATCACCAGCGACGGATTCTTTGAACTCGAACAGCAACCCCGGCGTGTGGCGGTGGTCGGTGCCGGTTATATCGCTACCGAATTCGCGGGCGTGCTGAATGGACTCGGTTCCGAGGTATCGATGTTTTTGCGCAAAGACCGCCTGCTGCGGGGCTTCGACGTAACATTACGAGAAACGGTTATGGATGAAATGCAAAGCGCGGGTGTGAATATTTTGACCAGCGTGAGTATTAGCGCGTTGCGGCGCGAACCAGGCGGCACGATCGCGATTGATCGCAATAATGCCGAACGGATCGGTGGATTTGACACGCTCATATGGGCGATCGGTCGTGCCCCGACAAGCGAAGGTCTTGGTCTCGACACGGCCGGCATCGAGCGCAACGCCGCCGGATTCATTTCGACCGATATATATCAAAACACCAATGTTGCTGGTATATATGCGATCGGCGACGTGACGGCCCGCACTGCGCTTACACCGGTCGCGATCGCCGCGGGCCGCCGGCTTGCCGATCGGGTCTTTGGTGGGCAAACCGAGGCACGCCTCGACTACGACAACATCCCAAGCGTGGTGTTCAGCCACCCACCGCTGGGTACCGTCGGGCTAACTGAAGAACAGGCTCTCGAGCAATACGGTCATTCGGAAGTCAAGGTGTACCAAAGCCGTTTCACCAACATGTACTACGCGGTCACGACACGCAAATCACCGACTGTGGTGAAACTCGTCGTGGTGGGCGCACACGAACGTGTCGTGGGATGTCATATGGTCGGAGATTTCGCCGATGAAGTCCTCCAAGGTTTTGCAGTCGCGGTAAAAATGGGCGCCACCAAAGCCGACTTCGATAACACGGTTGCGATCCACCCGACTGCTGCGGAGGAACTCGTTACCCTGCGCTGAGATCGGCCCGCAACGTGGCGATAACATCGACCGTCGCGGGATGTACGCCGTGCCATATTTGAAACGAGACGGCCGCCTGCTCGACCAACATACCCAATCCGTCTGCGACGCGCTCGGCCCGGTGTTGGCTAGCCCACTGTAAAAACGGTGTCGCTGTGGGGGCGTACATCATATCGTAGACCAGTACCGCGCCCGACAATACGCCGGGACTCAAGGCCGGTATGTCGCCGCCAAGACTCGCCGATGTGGCATTGACGATGATGTCGAAACCATCGTCGTCGAGCGCGTCAAATCCGCGACCGCGCACCGGCCCGAATGCCGCGAATCGGGTGGCTAACGCGACCGCACGATCAATGCTGCGATTCGCGATGATCAAACTCACCGGTTGCTGTTCCAACAACGGGCCGACGACACCGCTCGCGGCCCCGCCCGCACCGACCAGCAGCACACGGCGGCCGGCTATCGAACACCCGAGATTACGTTGCAGGTCATTGACCAAGCCAACGCCATCGGTGTTGTCCGCGAATATACCGTCGCTTTCCATCTTCAGCGTATTGGCGGATTTCGCCAGCTCCACCCGCGGACTGCGTCGATCCGCCAGCGCGCTCGCTTCGAATTTAAATGGCACCGTGACATTCAGCCCCTGCCCACCGGCCCCCTGAAAACTGCGTACCGCCTGCTTGAATCCCCCGGGGTCGACCTGGATCGCCCGATAGTCAATTCGCACGTTGCAGGCCTTCGCGAACAACTCGTGGATTCGCGGCGATTTGCTGTGCCCGATCGGATTGCCCATGACCGCATACAGCGGCGGTAGTGAATCGAACTCAAATAGGTCGCCCATGGCTTACGGAGTATACGGCGTCATCTCGAACCCGCAACCGCAAAGTAACCCCGGGCGCCGTCATGGTAGATTAGTCACCTAATAATTATTTTTTCCATAGGACCAAATCTTGTGATCACAACTCAACCCTTTGTTGACGAACTGTGGGACAAATCCATCGTACCGACGTTGATCGACTACATCCGTATTCCCAATAAGTCACCCATGTTTGACCCCGACTGGCAGGCGCACGGACATATGGATGCGGCCGTAAAGCTCGTTGCCGGCTGGTGCGATGGTCACGCCGCTGCAGGGATGTCTATGGAAATCATACAGCTACCGGGGCGAACGCCGCTTATCTACATCGACATTCCGGGACAGGGTGACGGTTGCGTGTTGTTATATGGACACTTGGATAAACAACCGGAGATGAGCGACTGGAGACCCGGTCTGGGCCCGTGGCAGCCCGCGCTCATCGATGATCGTTTATACGGACGCGGTGGCGCCGACGACGGCTACGCCGCATTCGCCGCGTTAACCGCGGTATTAGCGCTGCAACGATCACGGCGCCCACACGCCGACCTAAAAATCATTATTGAAGCCAGCGAAGAGAGCGGTAGCCCGGATTTACCGTTCTATGTCGATGCGTTAGCGGAGCGCCTAGGGCAACCGGATCTAGTCGTTTGTCTCGACTCGGGATGCGGTAATTACGATCAACTCTGGTGTACCACCTCGCTGCGCGGACTCGTGGGGGGCACGATAAGCATCGACGTATTAACGGAGGGCGTACACTCCGGTGATGCCGGCGGAATTGTCCCATCAAGTTTCCGTATCCTGCGGACGTTGCTCGATCGAATCGAAGATGACGCTACGGGTCATATCGGCGACGCTGCGTTCAATGTGGAGATTTCGGACGAGCGCCGGGCGCAGGCAGCCGTCGCGGCGACCGTGTTAGGTCACGAAGTCTATACAAAATTTCCATTTGCTGGCGACGTTCGACCCGCTGCCGAGGAGCTCACGGAGCTCATTCTGAACCGCACTTGGCGACCGGCGCTTGAGATTACGGGTGTCGGCGATATACCGCCGCTCGCGGACGCCGGAAATGTATTGCGCCCACGCACCCGGGCGAAATTGTCGCTACGCATCCCGCCGAACTGCGATGCGCATGCCGCGACCGAGCGGCTGCGTGACATCATGCTGATCGAGCCGCCGTACGGCGCCAGTATGGAATTCGAGTCGGACGAGCCCGGCAATGGGTGGAACGCACCACCGCTCGCACCCTGGCTTGGCGAGTCACTGCATCGCGCATCATTGGCGTGGTTTGCCAAACCCCCAGTCTACATGGGCGAAGGCGGCACGATTCCGTTTATGGCAATGCTTGGCCGCTCGTTTGCCGATGCGCAATTCCTGATTACCGGCGTGCTCGGGCCACACTCCAATGCCCACGGCCCCAACGAGTTTCTGCATATCCCGACCGGTAAACGCGTCACCGGTTGTGTGGCACAGGTACTCGCCGACCACTACGTCGAACGTAACGGCTGAAGATTTACTACCCCGCCAACCGCACCGGCTGGCGGCGCCGACCCCAGTCGCCGGGCGTAGCGGCGAACACGCCGGGACACGGCGTTGCACAGTTCCTGCAACGGCCTTTCGAATCGAGATTCCAAGTCCCCAGCGCGTACCAATCGCGGCCGATAAGTTGCGTAGCACAACGATGGCAATAGGTGCTGCCGCCATGTGCGTCGTGTACATTGCCGGTATAGGCGTAGCGTATCCCGTTACGTAGCGCGATTTGCCGCGCCCGGGTCAGCGTCGCCGGTGGTGTCGAAGGCGTGGTGGTCATCTTCCAGTCGGGATGAAATGCCGTGAAGTGCATCGGCACATCCGGGCCGAGCCGCTCCACGACCCATGTCGTCATACGTTCCAGCTCCTCATCCGAATCGTTCTCGCCGGGAATCAACAACGTCGTAAGCTCAAACCATACGTCGGTTTCGTGGCGCAGGTATTCCAACGTTTCCAGCACGGGTTGCAATTCGCCGCCACACAACTTGCGGTAGAACCGCTCGCTAAACGCTTTCAGATCGACGTTTGCCGCATCCATAACGTTGAAAAATTCCGCGCGCGGCTCGGCGCAAATATAGCCGGCGGTCACCGCGACCGACTTGATACCCAGCTCGCGGCACGCGGCGGCGATATCGATCGCGTATTCGTGAAAAATTACCGGATCGTTGTAAGTAAATGCAACGCTTGAGCAACCACGATCCCGGGCCGCCTGAGCAATACGCTGCGGCGAGGCGCGATCGGCCAGCGTATCGATCTCGCGCGATTTGCTGATATCCCAATTCTGGCAAAACTTACAGGCGAGGTTGCAACCCGCCGTACCGAACGACAGCACCGCGGAGCCCGGTAAAAAATGGTTGAGCGGCTTCTTCTCGATAGGATCGATACAGAACCCACTGGAACGGCCGTATGTGGCGAGCACCACGGAGTCCTCGTGGCGCAGACGCACAAAACACAAGCCCCGCTGGCCCTCGCGCAATCGGCATTGCCGTGGGCACAAGTCGCACTGAATTCGGCCGTCGGCCAAGCGCTGCCAGTAGCGAGTCGGAAAATACTCCTGTTGCTCAGTCATAATCCTAGATTCGGCAGTTGGGCGGGTGGAGCGCGCGTGATATTTGTTGTCTGGCAAGACACGACGACGAGTAATAGCGGGCTATTGCGAGGAGCTGTAACGCTGCCAGGCGACAAATAGGGCGTGCGAAGCTCCCCGAAGCGGACTCACTCGCAAGGTGAAGTGAAATACCACGATGTTCTTTAGACATGTCAATCAATTACCCGCCTTCGGAGCGGTCAACTGCCGAAACTAGGAATTTCATTACTCATGGTTATGCTACTCCTGAATGTGCGAAAGGGGTATTGAATCGCGTCAAGAAAGCGCGCAAATTAACGAATACCGGGTAACGACACGGCGATTTGTTCTGGCCGTGCGGCGAGTCACCGAGCGGAGGGGTATGACGTCAGTTCGATCGGCCGCGGTGGCGGGTTCGTTCTATCCAAGCGAACCGCGCGAATTGCGCAAGCAACTCGGCCGCTTGCTTAGTGCGGCCGGGGGCTCCCTCGCGCCACCGAAGGCGGTAATCGTCCCTCACGCGGGTTACGTGTATTCGGGTGCGGTGGCCGCGGCAGCCTACGCGGCACTGCACGACCACCGCGACACGATTCGCCGGGTGGTACTGCTCGGACCGGCCCACCGCGTATATCTTGCCGGTCTCGGCGCACCCACCGCCGCGGAATTTGAGACTCCGCTTGGACGGGTGGCGATCGACCAAGACGCCGTGGCCGAGCTGCTGGCGAATCTGCCGTTCGTGCAGGCGCGTGATGACGCCCACCGTGACGAGCATAGCCTCGAGGTTCAGATTCCATTCCTCCAGACGACCCTGGGGGATTTTCGATTGCTACCGCTAGTGGTAGGCGACGCGCCACGCGAACAAGTGGAAATCGTATTGGAGCGGATTTGGGGCGGTGCGGAAACACTGATCGTCGTGAGCTCGGATCTGAGTCACTATCACCAATACGCGGTTGCGCAGCAGATCGATGGATCCACGACATCTGCCATCGAACAACTGCGGCCCGAAGCAATCGACAGTGCTCACGCCTGCGGCCAAGTGCCACTACGCGCCCTGCTAGGCGTAGCCAAGCATAGGCACATGGAGGTCCACACCGCGAAGCAGTGCAATTCAGGCGACACCGCCGGACCGACCGATCGGGTCGTCGGGTATGGCGCGTATTTGTTTTACGAGAGAAGCGCGACGTGAACGCGGAACAGCAAACTGTGCTGCGCAGCATCGCCATAGAATCGATACATCATGGGCTACGACACGGTTGCGCATTAGCCGTCGATACAGCCGCCCTCAAACCGCCGTTGTCGGTGCCGGGGGCATCGTTCGTCACGCTGCGCCGAGGCGGGCAATTACGGGGTTGTGTAGGCACGCTGGCGGCCGACCATCCACTCGCCGTGGACGTATCGATCAATGCCTATAACGCAGCGTTTCGCGACCCACGATTCAGCCCATTGACGACGCCAGAATTGAGCGGCTTCAGCGTCTCGATATCGGTTCTCGGGACACCGCAACCGCTTCGATGCCGCGATGAAGGTGACCTGCTTAGACAGTTGCGGCCGGGCATCGACGGACTGACGATTACCGAAGGCCCGCACCGTGGCACATTCCTACCATCGGTGTGGAGCAACCTCGTAACACCCCATGAGTTCGTACGCGAACTCAAGCACAAAGCCGGACTCGCCAGGGACTATTGGTCGGAATCGATCGTCGTCGAGCGCTACACCACGGAAACCTGGTAGGGGCCGATCGCCGTCCCTGAAAAAAACCTTTTTGGCCATCGGCGGCGTTGCCTACAGGGATGTAGGTAATGAGCGAGAGAATGGACACGGCAGCGCTTTCCCCCTTGATCCACAGCTACGGCTATGCATCGGCGGACGATCGCACTGGCTGCTTAGCCCGATTTCCCCTGGACTCCGAACCCCTCATGAATTATCCGGGCTAGCCGACAACCAAAAATGACGATTTTCAGAAACGATTGGATAGAAATTACTTTTTTTGTTCGACCCAGTTAATAAGCGGACGCCATTGCTCGAGATCGGTTTCCACCAAATACGGCGCCATTTCGAAAATACCGATGCCGTATTCCGCCGCACGGATGTAGTTTTGGGAATCCCGTAGGTGCGTCACAACCGGGATTTTGATCGACTTTAGAAACTTTTCGAGCTTG
>JAOTWM010000538.1 GCA_029862885.1 Gammaproteobacteria bacterium | reverse complement strand
TTCAATTGTCCAGCGGCGGAATATTCGCGCCGCACTGAGCGCAGAAGACGATGCCCGAGACGGCCCCGCTGCTGGGCAGGTGGATCTCCAGTCTGCCGACGTTGAATGCGCCGATCGGCACTGCCTGGAAGCTGTTGTTGCCGAGCTCCAGAAGCGGCCGCGTCAGGATCTCGGCGCCGACTGCATCGAAGGCGGTGACCGTGCCACCGGACTCCCCGTTGTCGATATCCAAGACATGGACCTCGGTGACCAACTGAACCGGAGGATCGAACAGGAAATTGATGTCACCGCCCCCTGCGATATCGTTGGGGTCGCTCGGGTTACCGTCCGAGACGATCAGGATCTGGCCCCGCGGCAGACCATTGCGACCCGGCGAGGCGGCACCGCCGCCGGCACCGATACCAGGACCAGCAAAGTCGACGTTCGGTGTTCCCAGATCCGGGTCATCACCGGTCGGGGCGGACGAGTCGAAGATCATCAGCGGATGGTTCACGGGATCGTTGGTCACCAGCGTGATTCCCAGAGAGGCGAACTCGTCATCGATGATCTGCCCGGGAACCAAGGGGGCTCCCGTGCCGTCAGTCTCAAAATCCAGGGCCGAAGGACACTCGCGGCGGCGCGCGGCGAGATCGCCACCCAGGATATTGAAGACCGAGGTCTGACCCGCCTCGCTCAGTTGGCCCAGAGTTAACACGGTGGCGTCCGTCGGGTCGATTTCATAGAGCTCGTCATCGCGGTTGGAAACGATCAGTCGGCCATCCGGAAGGACCGCTACTCCCGTGTTTGCGTCACCGGTGACCACCGAGCCGATATCGTTGGCTTGACAGAAACCCACACAGGGCAGGGCGATCGAGTAGAGGCGCGGGTCGGGGGCGTTGCTCGGTCCATTCGTCAGCAGTAGCAGCTGACCAGAGAGCGTGAACTGCAGATCGGCGCCTTGGATATCCACGTCGCCCAGACCCTGCGCCGTCTCGACCGTGCCCAAGAGGGTCGACGGGCAGACGACCCCATCGCAATTATCGAGGTTCAGGGTGAACAGCTCCTCGGTGAAGTTGTCGCTGAAATAGAGCAATCCGTCCGCGCCGCAGGCCAATTGCACCGTTTGCTTACCTGCGGGGATCTTTCCAAGGACGGTCTCGACCTGGGTGTCAAGATTCACGGCTCCGACGGTGCCACCGTCCCTGCCGATGAACAGGAGGCGGTCGTCCCCGGGACAGAATGTAAGGGCATGAACGACTTGCTCGGACTGGATGTCCTGGAGGAAGTTCACTTCGTTCAGCGCCAAATTAACCTCGTAGAGCTTGGTCGGGACGGCGCCATTCGCCAGAACGATGTCCTGAGCGACCAGCTCTCCACCTGGTAGCGTCAGCCCCAGCAGCCCGGCACAGGACGCCAGGACGATTACTTGCCGTTTCGATTTTCGGTTCAACATGTCCATCTCCTTCTTGGTGTTCTCGCCATTAAATAGGTGTGAAGGCCGACGAAATGGAACAAACGTTATCCCCGTTACTCGTGAGACTCGGCTATCGCTTAGGCGCGTCTCAGTCACCCGCTCCCTCTTCCGCCGACTTTCCTCAACTAGTTTACGCAATGCCACACAAGCGATGCTGACAGCCATCAAGAAAAGCGTATGGCCCAAGTTGGGGCTTGGTCTTTTTATCCTTCTGACTTGTGTAACTTTTTCGTTACATAAAGTCGTCCTTACAATCTCGTTCGACTTCGTAACCGCTGTTTAACAATTCCAATATGGCCACGTTTGCGTAGGATTGGCGCGCCAATTGTTCGCAGATTAGATTTGTATACAGCATGCCAGCCCAACCTACGAATCTTTAGCTACGTAAAGTATAGTGGCGTGGGAAATCCGATTATAGTAAAAACTTGGTATAATTTGAGTAAAATTCCGGCCAGCTTTCCTGGCGCACTTTCAACCGTATCAGTATATTGCAGTCAGTCAAGCTAACCTAGCTTGGATCTGATGCTCAGCACCCGCTAATTACCTGAAGCAACCCACAGACTCATGAGATTCATTTCAGACTATCACACCTCCCCCAAGCTGACCTGATACTCAAACCAAATGCGATTCCGCGAAAGCTCTACCCTTCTACACTGGAAATATGAATATTAAAATTATTTCAAACGATCTAATATCCACCATAAAATAATCTCACATCCTTTTGCAAATCTCCGCTTCCAGCCTCTGAACCCCAACATCCCAATTTAACCGAGTTTGATATTCGCTAAAAGAAGACAAACATAACGCTTTGTATTGTTTTTCATCCAAAAAGGTTTTGATTATGTATTCACCATATGCATCTACAGACGCATCAATATCAAATTTCTGACCATTAATTCCATCTTTTATAACCGTCGTAACCCCCCCCACGTTCGTTGAATACAAGGAAGTCCACAACTATTCGCTTCGCAAAGAACTATGCCAAACGCCTCGGCCCGGGTAGGTAACAACAAAAAATGAGACTTCTCATAATAATCACTCAAAATTCGCGATCCTGAAATCATTTTATTAATATACCCGACCTTAATCACATTATTAGGAATCGGTAAGGATTGAGGCGGTTCAACTCCAATTAAAAACAGTTGCACAGGAAATTCCTTATGATTTAAATATTCTATAATTCGAATAGCAATATCGCCGCCTTTCCTTTTCCAATGAACCCCGCAAAACAATAAATTACAAATATCTCTTTTCTTTTGATTGATCATCATTTTTATACTTGAGCGAGTATTCTTAGAATCTAAGTTAGCTCCCCAAGGGATCACACACACTTTTCTTTTATCTGCTTTCATTTCGTTTATGGCGTACGTTGCCGCCCACTGAGAGGCAAAAACTAAGAGATCTGCATTTTGAACCGCCAGCCGGTCTAATTCCTTTAGATTTTGTATCGTATACCGGCTAAGCAAACTACCCCCTGGGTAATTCAAGTCGATTTGAGAATGGAGACCATCTAGCCACGCCACCTTAAATTGCGAGCATTTTAGAAATGATAGATATTTTGCCTGCGTAACCAGGGCGCAATCCGTTTTATTGTTTTTAAGGTAGTAGCTAAATTGCCGAGCATAATTTTTAGCCAGCGTAATATCCGCCCAAAATCGATATTGGTTTTTTGACCACCGATTACAAAGCATCCGCATCAAACACCCAACGGAGGGAATACTAAATACACCAGAAACAATACGACATTGAGAGAAATTTCGCTTTAATGCTTGATAAATGAAGAATATAATCCCTTGAAAACCCGCCTTATCGGGTGACACTTCAAGAAGGTCACCGTTTATTTTTCTATGGTGTAGATAGGTAATCGAAGGCATAAGAATTGGACCCGTTTTTCGGACAGCCCTACAAGTGTATGATCCTACCCCGATTTTCCGGACACGTAGTTAAGCACTTTGTTCCTCAAATAGTATAGGGATACGATAGCCAATGGAAGAATGTTTGCGCTGCCGATTGTAATAAGTTTCTATGTA
>JAOTWM010000537.1 GCA_029862885.1 Gammaproteobacteria bacterium | reverse complement strand
GCCAGGCGGCAGGAAACGACCCATCTCGGACCCTCGGCACCCGTTTTCCGGTTATGTGATCGACGTCACACTTAAGCCTCCATTGGATACCGTGCAAACAATAATAATTGACTTTGTCCCAATAATAAGAGACGGTGACTTGGTCTTCGATCGGCCCCGAACACTATTGATGTTTATATAAGGGGTAAACCGCATGGCCCGGCAGTACTCTCAAATGGGCCTTTTGTCTTCTTGAGTCGACCCAAGACAGCTAGAACCATAAGTTCGGTGTGAAGGGCTGTATCGTATAGGGTAGACAACATAAATCCCGCTATAAATCGCTTTTGTTTGCGAATCTGAAATGACTGTAATTTAGGTCCTTGCGCTCGATAACCAATAAGACAGCCTCGATGCATTGACGGCTGCTTATAAAAACCAACTGCGCAAGCAGTAGTGAGGAGTGAGTCATGAAGGTGCAATATTCCATAACGAGCGCGGTTTATCTAAAAACCGCTTCACAAACGATTTATACCTTGTTAAGTCGATCATTAATCCATTGTCTTGGATTCATGTTTTTGATGTTCACAGGTACGGCGTACGCCGATCACACCACGGAACACGACGTGCAGAATTTGAAGGGTGGACTCGGTGCCATCGAGCAGAGGTTGTGGGACTGTGAACAAGGCAATACTGTGACATGCCCTGGCACGGTAGGTGCAACGGGACCAGAAGGGCCGCAGGGTGAACAAGGACCACAAGGCATACAGGGTCCCGCCGGTGAGGTTGGTGCCACTGGTGCCACTGGTGCTATCGGAGCAACTGGGCCACAAGGTCCTGCTGGTCCGCAGGGTCCTGCCGGTATGGATGGTGCTACCGGAGCAACCGGGCCACAGGGACCTCAGGGCGAGACAGGTCCTATAGGATTAATTGGTGCCACTGGTGCTACCGGTGCAGTCGGTCCACAAGGTCCTGCTGGTCCGCAGGGTCCTGCAGGGCCTCCGGGGCCGGCGGGTAACGATGGTGCAAAAGGTGATACCGGAGATACTGGACCGCAAGGTCCCGAAGGAGCACCTGGTATCGATGCTGACCCGTTTGTAATTCAGTCACTTCTAGATGCCATAGCTGAACTCACTCCGGAAAAGCGGGACAGACCCCCGAACAATACTGACATCGATTTCCAGGTCGGTAAAATATGGATTAATACTACGAACGACGATGCATACATGTTGTTTGACAAAGATGCGATCGGCGGATTTGCCTGGCGACCGATAACAATTCTCTCCTATCGACTTGGGGATATTGGCCCCGGCGGTGGCGTGATATTTCATATCGACGGGCGCGGCCATGGATTCGAAGTGGCGGTGTATGCCGATTTACCTGCCACGCCGTGGGGATGTACAGCAGGGGAGTTTATTGGCGAGACATCGACTGAGTTTGCAAGCGGCCCGCTTAACACAGCCAGGATGCTCGCCGCTTGTGATGCGACGCCAGGAGCCGTGTCGGCTGCCACCGTGTCACGGGACACCGTATTGAACGGCGTTGATGGCTGGTTTGTGCCCAGCATAGAAACATTACGAAACTACATAGGAGCCCCCGTAATAACATGTCGCGGAGACAGGGCCCCCCTGCCTTACCGCACCATCGATGAATGCCTCGCCGACGCACGTATTGCTAATGACAAAATTCGATCAGCGATGCAACGCTTTTTCCCACCCCCACCGGGTGAGCCATGGCAAGTTGTTGCGTGGTGGTCGTCCTCGGAGGGTGATACGGCGGATACGGCGTATGCTATAGCGTACCGGTACCAATTTGACAGTCTTAATGCCGAATATGTAGCCGCGCCCACCACGAAGGACGGATTGGACGTTTGCGGGGCTTTTCATGTGACTATTTATACCTGCCACCCACACGTCCAAACGTTGCTAGTCCGGCGGTTTTAACGATCGATAATGAGCCAACAATTATAGCAACCGGTTGTATGCGGTCTCTGAGCGCTTTAATTATTGAGGTCGCAATATAAATGATCGCCTTATTTTGTAATCCCGCGGCAGCCCAGCACTGCCAACGCTTTACATACTGTCCCAGAGTAAAAGCCATCTCATTTGAGGTGGCTTTCTTTTTTCTCAGTTGCTCATAAAGCCGGACGATCTGTAAAACGTGATTTTCCACGGTCTTCCCGGCCACTTTCAGGGGTTTTCTCGAGAAGCGGTAACCGAGGAAATCAAACCATTGCTCGATCCTACCGATGTATGTCTTATGGGGAGTAATATTACATACGGGTGTCCGATCCTGGCCGATTCGAGAAGCCTGGGAAGCGGATTTCAGCGTCAGCTTTCGGGAAAACAGAGGCTCAAGCTCTATGAATCAGCGGCGATAAGCGATTCGGTCACCCAAATTTTGTATCTAAACGCTAATAATTAAAACTTATTCTGTCTTGGCGCATAACCATATTTATTATAGGGATTTAACCCATTTGGGTGATGACAATTTAAGCCATGAGGAATAATGTGAACTAGTTCATAAAACTCCATTGAATAAAGGAGAAGAAAATGTTCAGAAAGTTAGCCCTTATTACCGTCGCGGCGTGTATGTGTACCGCGACACCTGCGTCCGCGGGTTTAATGACTTTCACGAACGAAGGCGACTTTAATACTGCCATCGGCGGTGCGGCGCTTACAGTCGAGGGATTCGAAACCCTCACTCTTGGACTTGCAGGTGGGCCGTATGTGTCCGGTGGAGTCTCGATGAATACGGCCAACGGCGTAACTTTTGGGAGTACCAGCGTAGACCTAGTGACGGAGGGTGCCCAAGCAGAAAATTGGCAACAGAGAGCAGACGGCGATATCACTTTTACTTTTGCGGCTGGAATTAACGCATTTGGCATCGACATCACGGATTTCGGTTCGGGGGGTGGGGGAGCACTTACACCCAATACATTGGAGGTCAGCGTCAATGGCGGGACATTCTTCGACATGTTCGTCGGCCACAGCGGCGGCACAGGGAACCTGCTCTTTCTTGGCCTGTTCGATAATATGTCCACATTCACTACAGTGAAATTCTCTGACACGTTCACCGCGGATGGCATCGGCCTTGATCGTCTTCAATACGGACTGGTGGACATATCGGCAATACCCCTCCCAGCCACAATCTGGTTGTTCCTGACGGCCCTCGGCGGGCTGGGTCTATTTGGGCGGCGTAATAAAGCGGCACGTAAATACGCGTAAATACGGGTCAGAGAACAATTTTCTCTAATATTAGAAACAATTGTTCTCTGACCCGTATTCTTCAGTATCGTCGAGAACGGGTGTGAGTATCTATATCGGGTCTGTTATCGCCGCTAGCTCATTGAGTTTCAGGGACTGTATTCTCAATAGCAGACGCTTAAATTTCCTGCATCAGCGGCAGCTTCCTGGTTTTGCTTCGAGTTGATGGACACCTAAAATAGGCGCGAGGAGTGCCGGGAGGTGTCAAATGACAAAACCGAAGCGATACAAACGATATAGCGCGGAGTTCAAGCGC
>JAOTWM010000536.1 GCA_029862885.1 Gammaproteobacteria bacterium | reverse complement strand
CAGTGCGGAAGGCGGTACCGAGATCGAGGAAGTTGCGGCGACAATGCCGGACAAGATTCACAAAATCGCGATCGATCCCATGCAAGGATTGACCGATGAGCAAGCAGCTTCGCTCGCCACTAAAATCGGTATTCCATCCGCGGCGGCTACGAGTGCGATCGCGTTCTTCAAGGGCCTTTATCAGGCATTTTGGGACAGTGATGCATCGCTTGCGGAAATCAATCCATTGATACTTACGGCCGAGGATCGGGTGCTGGCACTGGACGCCAAGTTCAATTTTGACGACAACGCATTATTCCGGCATCCGCAACTCGATGCATATCGGGATCTAGATGAGGAAGATCCGGCGGAAATCGAGGCTTCGAAATTTGGATTATCCTACATTGCCCTGGACGGGAACATCGGTTGCCTCGTGAACGGAGCAGGCCTCGCGATGGCGACCATGGATATTATCAAGCTTTACGGCGGTGAGCCGGCAAATTTCCTTGATGTTGGGGGCGGTGCGACGGCGGAACAAGTCACGGCCGCGTTCAAAATCATGTTGCGCAATGACGACCTTGCTGCGATCCTCGTCAATATATTCGGTGGAATAATGCGCTGCGACGTGATCGCCGAAGGGTTGGTTACGGCCGCAAAACAAATCGATCTGGGTGTGCCGCTGGTAGTTCGACTGGAAGGAACCAATGTCGAACTGGGACAGAAGATTCTTAGGGATTCCGGCCTCACGATAATTGGTGCCGACGACATGGCAGATGCGGCGGAGCGCGTCGTCGCCGCGACCCGAGGTTGACCCTATGTCGATACTTATAAACAAAGACACCCGTGTGGTGACCCAAGGAATAACCGGCAAAACTGGTGCCTTCCATACTAAAAACTGCCTTGAATACGCATTGGGGCGTGATACGTTTGTGGCGGGTGTGACCCCCGGAAAAGCGGGGCAATCGATCGAGGGTGTACCGGTATTTGATACGGTCGAGGAAGCTCGCGCGCAAACCGGCGTGAATACCTCGGTAATCTATGTCCCACCACGATTCGCGGCGTCGGCTATCGACGAGGCGATCGATGCAGGGATCGAAGTTGTGATATGTATCACCGAAGGCGTTCCCGTAAAGGATATGATTATTACCCGCCACCGAATGCGTGATTCGGCCACAGTGTTGGTGGGTCCGAACTGCCCGGGTGTGATCACGCCGGACGAGATTAAGATCGGCATTATGCCGGGCTATATACACCGTAAGGGGCCGATCGGCGTGGTCTCGCGTTCCGGCACGTTGACCTATGAAGTCGTGGACCAGTTGAGCAAACAAGGGCTCGGACAATCGACCTGCGTCGGCATTGGCGGTGACCCGGTTAACGGCCTCAAACATCTCGATGTCGTTCGTATGTTTAATGGCGACGCTGATAGCGAAGCCGTAGTATTGTGCGGTGAAATTGGCGGCACCGATGAAGAAGAGTGCGCACAGTGGATTAAAGACCATATGAGCAAACCGGTGGTAGGATTTATTGCCGGCGTTACCGCACCGCCAGGTAAACGCATGGGGCACGCCGGCGCAATCATTTCCGGGGGTAAGGGCACAGCCGCCGAGAAGATCGCGGTGCTCGAAGAATGCGGGGTCAGGGTGACGAAGAATCCGGCTACGATTGGCGCGTTAATGCGTGACGTCCTAGGATTAGCGCCTGCCATAAGCGGTAAATAATGACTATATATTCCCCTTACAAACGTGCAGTTTTGATTTAGAAATTAAATATTCAGCGGCCTCAATGAAACGGAGTAAATAGCGATGAAAATCGGAGTACCCAAAGAAATCCACGCCGGCGAAAAACGGGTTGCAACAACGCCCGAAGTCGCGGAACAACTCCAAAAACTAGGATTTTCAGTTGCAGTCGAAGCCGGTGCCGGTAAACTCGCAAATTTTGCTGACGACACCTATCGTGAGGCCGGCGCCGAAATCATTGAAGACACCAAGACTCTATGGGAGTCGTCCGATATCATTTTCAAGGTACGTGGCCCTGAAACCCATCCTGAACTCGGAATCGATGAAGTTGGACTTCTAAGCGAAGGCAAAACACTGATCAGTTTCATCTGGCCCGCGCAAAATGCAGAACTGATGCAGCGCCTGGCAGATAAGAAGGTCACCGTGCTCGCCATGGATAGCGTGCCCCGAATTTCGCGCGCACAAAAACTCGATGCGCTGAGTTCCATGTCCAATATAGCGGGTTATCGTGCGGTCGTTGAGGCGGCTCAGCACTTCGGCCGCTTCTTTACCGGCCAGATCACGGCGGCTGGCAAGGTGCCCCCCGCCAAGGTGATGGTCATCGGGGCCGGTGTGGCGGGTCTTGCCGCGATTGGAACGGCAAAAGGCCTCGGCGCCATCGTCAGGGCCTTTGATACCCGCCCTGAAGTTAAAGAGCAGATCGAGAGTATGGACGCTGAATTTCTTGAACTCGATTTTGAAGAAGAAGGTTCGGGCCAAGGCGGCTACGCCAAAGTAATGAGTGATGAGTTTATAAAGGCAGAAATGGATCTGTTTTCCCGCCAGGCCATGGAGGTCGATATCATCATAACGACTGCCCTTATTCCGGGGAAACCGGCACCCAAACTGATTACAGAAGCCATGGTCGAGACCATGCAGGACGGTAGCGTCATCGTTGATCTCGCGTCGGAGCAGGGCGGTAATTGTACACTCACCGAACCCGGTAAGGTGGTCGTGAAACACGGTGTCACCATTATCGGCTATACCAATATGCCCAGCCGCCTGCCGGCCCAGTCCAGTCAACTCTACGCCAGCAACCTGCGTCATTTGATGGCAGATATGTGCCCAGAAAAGAATGGTGAGTTGGTGGTTGATATGGAGGATGAAGTCGTCCGTGGAACCACCGTCATCAAGCAGGGTGAGATTACCTGGCCGCCGCCGGCTCCTACGATTTCGGCCGCGCCTCCTGCACCTGATGAACCAGCGATTGCGGAGCCCGAAGCGAAAAAACAACCGCTGATAACGCCGACCATCCGGGCGGCCCTGACGGTTCTGATCGGGGGCCTTTGTTTTTATGGTATCGGCATCAGTGCACCGGCGTCCTTTATGCAGCATTTTACGGTTTTCGTATTGGCCTGCTTCGTCGGCTACATGGTGATTTGGAATGTCACCTATGCCTTGCATACCCCGCTGATGAGTGTGACCAATGCGATTAGTAGCATCATCATCATCGGTGCACTTGTACAGGTTTCATCCGGCAACAATTTGCTCGCTGGGATTGCCGCGTTCGGGATACTGATAACTAGTATTAATATTTTTGGCGGCTTTGCTGTTACCCAACGAATGCTGCAAATGTTTAGGCGATAAGAGGGAGACTACCGTGCCAGTTGGATTAGTTACCGTTTCATATATCGGCGCTACCATTCTGTTCATCCTTGCTCTGGGGGGGTTGAGCCATCCGGAGACATCACGTCGTGGTAATGCCTACGGCATCACCGGCATGGTCATCGCCGTGCTGGCAACTGTG
>JAOTWM010000535.1 GCA_029862885.1 Gammaproteobacteria bacterium | reverse complement strand
CCAAAGACTGAAGGCCATTCACCGAAAGCCAGATTGGTGGTGATGATCACGGCGGTTCGTTGATATAACTGGGACAGTAAATGAAAGATCAGTTGTCCGCCGTTTTTGGAGAATGGTAAATATCCGAGTTCGTCCAACACCACGAGTTCGGTATAACGAGCTAGACGATCTGTAAGTTTGCCACCTTTGCCGGCCAGTTTTTCTTGTTCCAACTGATTGGCGAGATCCTGTCGTTCCTAAAAAGTCATCTGCGCATCATTTCTACGCCGCGATGCGGTAGTACTCATGATGAAGTCCGCCGACACGCTTGAATGACGACCTCCTCAATACCAAGTTCCTCGGCTTGCCTGCGAAAACGCCCTCCCTAGATCGAGTCTCGATTACGGATCAGATTCTGTGGATTATTATCCAGTCCACTGGCGTCGAGAAGTTGCCGGGCCGTCCATGCAGCCGTTGGGTGGGCCGCGACGTTGAAATGGAGGATCCGTCTACCGTCATTGCTGGGCACCAAGGGCCCGAATAGGGTTCTGAACGTAGCGGTCGGTACAGTGAAGAAGTCTAGTGACACAGTTTCTTTCGCGTGATTGTATAAAAAGGTCCGCCAGGCTAGCCGGAGGCCATGGGAAAACGCAATGGTATCAAGCGGTACGAATATTCAGGAGGGACAACCCACAACCGATTGAACACCGCGCACTCATGGATAATAAAACACTAAGTCATGAGCATTGCGCAGTCGAGTCTCTTGTTAGACTTGCCATCGGACATAAGTCTTTGCGGAGCACAGCTGAACGCGGGCACTTCCATGTTAAAGGTGTGACGGACCGACAACACGAGGTCTTACACGGCCAGAACACAGCCTTCGGAACTGTTCTATTCAGCCATGGGCGTGGATTGACTCACCGCACTGTACGAATATGGTGAGCTTATATTCCTTAGATGGTTTAGGTTGCCGTACCTGCGCGCGGGCGGTTGATGCCCAGCAGGCCGTCGAGCTTGAAGACGGCGTCCTGGGCGTCGAAGCCAACGGCATCGGCACCGATTTCATCTGCAAATTCCTGGGTGACAGGGCAGCCGCCGACGATAACCTTGACACTGTCGCGCATGCCGATATCTGACATACGGTTGATGACTTTTCCCATTTCCATCAGCGGAAGGGTCAGCAGGGTGGACATGCCGAGCGCGTCGGCGTTGTGTTCCTTGACCGCATCGATAAATGTGTCGACTGCGATATCGATACCGATATCAACCACGTCATAGCCATTGGCCTGCAACACCGTAGCCACAACGGATTTGCCGATATCGTGGATGTCACCCTTGATGGTGCCGATTACGATCTTGCCATGGGACATGCGTATTGCGCCGCTGGCCTTGATTCTGTCATCGAGAATGGCAGTCCCTTGCTTCATTACGTCGGCAGCCATGGCCAGTTCGGGCAGGAAGATGATACCGGCACCGAAATCTTCACCGACCTGGTTGATGCCTTTGGCAAGGCCTTTTTCTACGGCATCGAGTGGATCAACACCGGCTTCCAGACCTGCGTTTACCAGCCGTACGCATTCCTCGTCGTCACCGTCAATTACGGTCTGGGCCAGTTTGCCGAAATATTCGTCGTCGATTTTAATATCCATGAGTGGGGCCTCCTGTATTTGTATTTTATTAACCTAGGTCGCGCTTCATGCAGAAGCCCAGATAGGAATCCAATTCCTGCTGGATTTCCGGTGCGACGGGTGACTGGTGGTTAGCAAGAATTTCGAGTGCCTGCTGTTTGGCTTTTTCCTGCAGCTCGACGTGTCCGCGTTCCCAGGATTCAAAGAATTCCTTGTTGCCGAGTTTCGGCAGGAAGAACTCTTTGCGATACCATTCGCGAGTGTGTTTCTCTTTCATATAGCTGCCCGGAAGCGGGCCAACTTTCAGAATCGTTTCCACGGCAAGGCGTTCTTCATCCACCTCAATACCCTTCAGGTATTCGCCGACATAGGCCGCCATTTCGTTTTCCAGAACCATTTCAGGCCAGGAAACCAAGTTGAATCCGGCGGTGCCGCCAAGGTCGATGATCCAGCTAATGCCGCTGAGGGCGTAGTTGAACATCTTCATGGCTTTTTCATAAGCCATTTGCTGGTCGAACTCGCAGGAGTCGCTCATGCCGAAGCCGGCGCACGGTACGCCATGGTGTCTGGCCATAGCTGCGATACCGGCGCCAACGATGCCGAACTCCGGTGTACCGGTTGCCCATAACCCGGTGCGCATATCCATGGCCGGGCTGAAGGAACAGTAGGCCAGCGGGTGACCGGGCTTGTAGCTCTGACACTGAACGACCAGAGCAAGCGTTTCCGCAATACACTGGACCAGCATCCCGGCGCGGGTGGCCGGACCGGTCGCACCGCCCATCAGGGCGCTTTCGATGGAAAGCGGAATGCCGCTGTCACAGAATCCCATAAGCCAGTCGGTATAGTGAACATCGATAACACGCGGCGGGTTGACCACCACATGGCCCAGCATATGGGGCTTTTGCTGCATTTCTTCTTCGCCGCCCGCGGCAATCTGCCACATCTTGATCAGATCAGACACTTCATGCTCGGCACCGGTGTTGTAGACCCAGGTGCCGGGCTTGTTGGTGTGTTTCATCCATTCGGTGGTCAGGATCTGAGAGTTGCAGATCATTTCCTCGTCATAGAGCCACATGACCGGCTTGTAAAGACCGTGAACATTTTCCAGGGCATCAGCCATCAAGGTGCCGTCGATGGCATCTTTGCGGGTGACCTTGCGGCGCTCGCCGGTGTGGATATCGTCAATATAACGGCCGGTTACAGTACAGAAGTGAACTTCACCGGTGCCGATTAAGCAGTCATGTGTCGGATCATTGCGACCGTGCAGGGTAAAATGGCTCGGGCACGTGTCTAGGGCATCTGTAACGACCTTTTCCGGGATCTTGACCAGCTCGCGATTGTTTTCCAGTGCACATCCCGCCGCTTCAAACATTTCCGCTGCCCGCTCATCGTCGCAACGCACCCCCCCTTGCGCAAGAACGCGGATGGCAGCATCGTGCACTAGCTCGCATTCTGCCTCGGTAATGGGATAAACAGAGCCCACCAGTTTTCCATCGAAACCCTTCATAGTTGGCTCCTTTTAGCAAGAGTTTTGGATTCGCTGCAATTGGCAAATGTCCTTCGTTTGCAATTTACATCTTTACCCTGGATCCAGCCGGATCATAGAAAGGCTTCAATGATGCTTCGGCCGGATAGGTTTCACAGGCGATTTCGATCTCAAACTCTGCATTGTTGATCAGATCGGCGTTAACACCATCAGGATGTTTGACATAGCCCATACCGACCGCGCTGCCTAAGGTAAACCCGTAAGCGCCTGAACTCAGGTATCCGACAATCTCGCCGTTCATGCGTATCAGTTCATCGCGGAAAAGTGCGGGTTCTGGGTCTTTCAGTTTGAACATGACCATGCGGCGATTGAGCACCCGGCCAGATTGGGGCAACAGGGCTTCGCGGCCAT
>JAOTWM010000075.1 GCA_029862885.1 Gammaproteobacteria bacterium | reverse complement strand
AGCAACCCGAATCTTTCGAGTCGGTTCTAACGGATATTGAAGATCTAATTCTGCCCGGGATTACGCATTGGCAATCGCCGAATTTTTTTGCGTTTTTCCCGGCCAATGCATCGGCTCCGGCCGTGCTCGGCGATTTGCTTTCATCCGGGCTGGGCGTGCAGGGCATGTTATGGGCGACCAGCCCTGCATGTACGGAACTCGAATCCCATGTGTTGGATTGGATGGTCGACATGTTAGCGCTGCCGCGCGCCTTTAAGTCATCGACCGCAGGCGGCGGAGTCATCCAGGATACGGCCTCCAGTGCGTCATTGTGTGCCCTGCTCGCAGCTCGCGAACGCGCGACCGGTTATCGCAGTAATTCTCGCGGCAGCGATCCGTCGCTGACGGCTTACACATCAACTCAGGCCCATTCATCGATAGAGAAGGCCGTGAAGATTGCGGGTATCGGCAGCGATAATTTACGACTGGTCGGCGTCGATAAGCACTTCGCGATGCAACCGCATGAGTTGGAACAAGCCATCGCTACCGACAAACAATCGGGGAAACACCCGTTTTTTGTGAACGCAACGGTCGGCACGACCTCATCTACTGCTATCGATCCGATAGCAGAGATCGCCGAGGTCTGCCGCCGACACGATATCTGGCTGCACGTCGATGCGGCCCACGCCGGCAGTGCGGCGGTATGCCCGGAATTTCGCTGGATACAGGGCGGGCTCGAAGGCGCCGATAGCTATTGCTTCAACCCGCATAAATGGCTGCTTACAAATTTCGATTGCGACTGCTTTTACGTAGCCGACCGCGCCGCACTGATCAATACGCTAAGCGTGCTGCCCGAATATCTGAAAAACCAAGCCACAGAATCCGGCGCCGTCATCGACTACCGGGATTGGCAGATTCCGTTGGGGCGGCGCTTTCGCGCATTAAAGCTTTGGTTCGTAATTCGTTGTTTCGGAGTAACAGGATTGCAATCCCATATTCGGCAGCATGTCGCACTCGCCCAGGAACTTGCACAGAAAATCGACTCCACGAGCGATTTCGAAATAGTCGCACCAACACCGCTTAACCTCGTCTGCTTTCGCCACCGCGGCGGTGACGGTGTGAATCAAGCGATCATGGATCGTGTCAACGCTTCGGGGCGCATGTATTTAACCCACACCAAGCTCAACGATAAGCTTGTGCTGCGCATGGCTATCGGCGGCACCTGCACCGAACATCGACATGTTGACGCTGCGTGGCGACTGATTCAGGAACAAGCCGATGCGGTCTGCGCCCACTAACGTGCGCCGGTGTGGGGCGGGTGTAGGTCAGCTGGACATGGATCGACATTTCGGAAGCCGAGCCGCCGGATGTCGTTGTTGCTCTATCCGGCCTACAATTTGTGTTGCAGAAGGTCCGGCAGCTGCAGGCGTTGAATTTTTCCCGACGGGCCCTTTGGCAAGTCGTCAAGAAAATAGATATGACTTGGGGATTTAAATGCGCCGAGCTGCTCCTCACAAAGCTTTAGCAGCTCGTCGCCAGAACACTGAAAGCCATTCCGTAAGCAGACACACGCAACCACGTTCTGCCCATAAACATCGTCCGGCACGCCCACTGCCGCGGCCTCCAATACTGCGGGATGCTGGTACAACACGTCGTCGACTTCGCGTGGCGCAATATTTTCGCCACCCTTAATGATCAATTCTTTAAGTCGACCGGTGATAAAATAGTACCCATCGCTATCGCAATAACCGAGATCGCCTGTGCGAAACCACCCATCCGTGGTAAATGCGCTGGCACTGGCATCCTCGTTCTTGTAATACCGCGTCAGTACATTTTCGCCCTTGACCACCAGCTCACCGGCGGTATCAGTGGCGGCGTCACGGCCCTGGTCGTCCACGATCTTTACTTCGTTACCAATAGCGATACCGGGTGATCCGGATTTGCGTTCGCCCGGCGGCATCGGATTCGACAATATCGGTGCCGCGGTTTCGGTAAGTCCCATGGTTTCAATCATCGGTATGTTAAAGATCGATTCGAAGTCGCGGTGCACTGAAGCCGGCAGCGGCGCCGAAGCGGACCGGCCAAATCGAAGCTGTTGCAGTCGCGGGTCGTTACCGAACTGATACGGTTCCTCGGCGGCCCTATCAAGCAGATACTTGATGATTGTCGGTACTACACTGAACCAAGTACATCGATAGTCGGCGACCGTTTTCCAGAATTCACCGGTTTGGTAGCGATGCGGCATCACCACGCTGCCACCACTAACCAGCGGCCCCATAACCGTCACGATCTGGCCGTTGATGTGATACAGCGGCAATACACACAGCGCGCGATCGACCGCCGATAATTCATGGGCCAACACCGTATTGCGGCCACCCGCTACCATGCTGGAGTGGGCAAGAACGGCGCCTTTGGGTTTGCCGGTAGTACCGGAGGTATACAGCATCAACGCATCCGTGGTTGCCGTCACGGCCGGCAACAAAGGGCCAGAGCCACGACGCTCCGCGGTGATAGGCCATTCAGGGCCGGTCTCCTCGTCGGTGGGAACTAATCGAATCGGTCGGTCAAGATCCGCCGCCGCCTGGCGCAACTTGCCATGGTATTTGTTGTTGACGAATACCACACCGACATCGCTATGCTCAACGACGTACTCGAGTTGCTTGGCTCCGGCGACAGCGTTAAGCGGCAGGGTGACGAACCCACCGTACATCGACGCCAAGAACAACACAGTTGACCAATATCCATTATCCAGCATGAATCCAACGGTAGCGCCTTCTTCTATGCCAAGCGTATAGAGCTCTTGTGCGGTTTGCTTCGCGAGCCGGGCAAGTTCGCCATAGCTCATCATTGTGTTGGATTCGGGGATAATCAGAAACGGTTTATCGCCGCTGCTTGACCCTTGGTGATCGATAATCTCTGTGACAGTTTGCATCGAAAATTATTCGCGCACCGTTCTCAATTCCGGCCATACTTGGAATGAAAGTCACCAAATAACTGTTGTTCGGTCGGTTCGTCCTCCGCGATTACGGTCGAGAGGTGGGTAATATTAATGAAATGCCGGTAATTCAGATTTTCGCTAATACTGTTACCGGCCCACGTCCCACAGCCCATACTCAAAGTAAAGTTCAATCCGTTATTAAATCCACCGCCGTTTCCGAAAGTATGCGCCTGGTTTACCAGCACGCGCACCACATCGATTTGCTCGGCGACCCGGCGGGCATGTTCCATATCGGCGGTGTGGATACCACATGAATGGCCGGAGCCTTGGAAGTCAAGAAGGCGTTGAGTGATGGACAACGCGTCGTCAAAATCACGGGCTCGATACACGCTCAATACTAATGACAGTTTCTCGCCCGAGAATGGAAAATCGGCACCGATGCCCTGTTCTTCCACCATTGCGAATTGTGAGCCGTGGGCCGACTCGCCAAGCTCTGTCGCGGCCGCCAGCACGTCAAAATCAGTTGCAATCAAGTCGCGATTAAGATCTCCGTCGACCCACAGGCATCGGGCGATATTTTGTTTTTGCTCGTTATCGGCCAAATAGCCACCGGCCTTTCCGAGCGCCGCAAGGGCGACATCGTAAATTGAATCTAATATCACCACCGAATTCTCGGACGAGCACGATGTTGCGTTATCGAACGTCTTAGAAGCGGCGATCTTTTCGGCGGCGGCATCAAGATCGGCGCTGTCGTCGATTATGACCGGCACATTGCCGGCCCCTACGCCAATTGCCGGCGTGCCGCTTCGATACGCGCTGCGCACGTTATTCTGGGAACCCGTCACCACAACCAGATCGCAGGCCACCATCAGCGCTTGTGTGGAAGCTTTCGTAACGGGCGCGGGCAGGATCTGAACCAGATCCGCTGCGAGGCCGATGCGCTGCAACGCGCTGCGCATGAATTCGACCGTGCGCAGCGTCGTATTGTAACCAGCAGGCGACGGCGCAATAATGACTGCGTTGCGACCCTTTAACGCCATCATCGTCTTGTTAGCGGGAGTCGCGGCGGGATTCGTAGATGGTGTGACCGCTGCCACGACCCCAACCGGTTTTGCGTATTTAACGATGCCGCGTTCGAGGTCCTCCTCAATAACACCAACGGTCTTTACCCGCATCAGATCCCGCAATGCACCGAATGTCTTACGTTGATTTTTGGTGACCTTATCGGCAACGTTGCCGAGGCCGGTGTCCCGTACCGCTAATTCGGCCAGTTCGCGGGCGCGCTCCGGAGCGTAGATTGCCCATGCAACGGCTGTCACCGCTTCATCAACGCGTGATTGATCAGCGTTTTCAAGTGCCGCCATGGCATTGCGCCCACGCGCGATTAAGTCGCCGACCACGTCAGTCTGGTCCGAGCCTTCGTGGGAGGTCGCGGTTGAGGTCATCGAAGGATAGCTCGGATTACGTCGGGGCACACTGGGCGCGACAACTCGATTACGCCGCTGAGCTTCGCTTAATCTGGCGGACTTCCTTCACGAGATTTCCGAACAACGTCAGCCCGGCGGCGATAAGCAATACGGCGACAATCGGGCGCGACACAAACGGGACCATATCGTAGCTCATCATTTGCATCGCCTGAGCGAAATTCTGCTCGCCGATCTTCCCCAAAATCAGGCCCAGTATAATTCCAGCCACTGAATACCCGGAGCGGCGTAGATAAAAAGCGACGATTCCCGCGGCGAACATGACAAAAACGTCCATCACGAGTCCGCGAACCGCGTAAGCACCCACCGTCGCGATCAACAGGATTGCCGGGGCCAAAAAATGAAACGGAATTCGCAACAAGTGCACAACGGTTTTGGTTTGCAACCAGCCTAAGAAGAAGATCGAAATATTCGCGAAGAACATCGCTGCGAATACCACCCAGACCAATTCCGAGCTGTTCACAAACACGAGCGGCCCGGGTTCCATATCGTGCATTTGAAACACACCGATCATCATCGCGGTCAGAGCCCCTCCCGGCAACCCCAATGCCAGCAACGGAATCATCGCCGCACCGGTCGCGGCGTTGTTGGCCGTTTCCGACGACACGACGCCTTCCAGTTCGCCTTTGCCGAATTTCTCCGGGTGTTTCGACCACCGGACCGCTTCGTTATAACCCATAAACGCGGCCAAAGTCGCGCCGATTCCCGGCAAGATTCCGCAGAAGAACCCGATTACCACCGAACGCAGAACCGCAAACTTCAACCGCCAGAAATCAATAAAGCTCGGAAAATCCAAATTCACCTTGGGCGCTTGGTAAGTACCAGCCGCACTCTTTTCCGTCTGAATAAACACTTCCGACACCGCAAAAAATCCAAGAATCGTCGGAATAAAGTGGATTCCAGCCAGCAGATACACAAAACCGAAGTTATAGCGCTCGATGCCGGCCACGGGATCCAAACCAACCGTCGCGATGAGCAAACCCAGTAGTACCGATAACCACCCTTTCCAAACCGTCGCCGCACCCACCGACGACGCGACCGCGATGCCAAACACAACCAGCGCGAAAATCTCGGGTGGCCCAAACGACGAAATCGCCCAGTCCGCTATCAACGCGGTCGCCGACATCATCAAGATTGCCGAGCAGGTTCCGCCGAATGACGAACACAATACCGCCGCGCCCACCGCCTTACCCGCCATCCCCTGCTTGGTCATCGGATAACCATCGAACGCCGTAGGCGCGTTCTCTGGTGCACCCGGTATGTTAAACAAGATCGCGGTGATGGCGCCCCCAAATACACCCGAACAATAGATCACGGAATACAACATGATGGCGTCGGTGGCGGTCATATTACCGGTGAACGGTAAAATTATCGCACCCAGCGTGAGCATGCTGATCCCTGGAATCGCGCCAAACAGCATACCGCCGAACAGGCCGGCGATAAATATCATTATACTTGTCGGATTGCTGACCAGTGTCACCGCCCCGGCGAGAAATTGTTCCATAACGATCTCTTAGCTACACGATCGATTAGCTACGCAGCAACACTACAAACCAATTGCCGACATCGTAAAACCCGGGCCAGTACCCGATGGGTAATCCGATATACAATAATCGGGTAAAAATCACCGACACCAGCACGAAAATTAGCGCCGGCACCCCGATCAGCCACACCGGCCGACGCTCGCCGGTAACAAACAAATACACCACCAAAAAGATTGGTGTGGTGAAATAGAAACCGGTGTGCTCCAGGAACGCCGAGTACACAATCGGCAACCCCAATATCATCCCAAGGCGGACATAAGAAGAGGCAGCAAGAACCGGCGGTGCGACAGTAGTGGTATGTACTTTAACGCCGGAAATGACAACGCTTTCGTCACGCGTCAACAGTTGGTGAATAAGCTGGCCTACCGCGGCCACGAATGTCAAAATGATTATGACCCTAGGCCATCCGGCTGCGCCGAATTTATACATCTCGACGCCGCGGTCGAATTCATATGAGTAGACGTAGGCAGCAACAGCCAGCATGATCCAGAATGAGGACTCAAACCAATGGCCGGCGAGAAATTTACGCAACGTATGATCTACCACGGATAAAAGATCTCCGGCGCAGCCCACGCCGGAGATCCATCATTCACTAGTCGACTCGACAAAACCTTGCAGGAATATTTCCGGTTTCTATCAGTTGACCAACCCCATGTCTTTATAGACTTGCTTATAGATCTCCATGGTGTCATTGATGAGCATTTTCGCGCCTTCCGTATCACGGAAACTCGGAATCAAGTCCATAAACTTTTGCTTATTGAAAGCCAAATAACTATCGGTGTGGTAGGCCTTCTGAAATAACCATTTCAGATACTCGACACGGTCCGCCGGTACGTCCTTATGCACGTAAAAACCGCGAAAGCGCATGAGCGGCACAAAATCGAGGCCGACATCCGTCATAGAAGGCACATCCGCAAATGCACTCGGGCGTTCTTTCAGAAAGGTTACGATCGGTTTGAAATCACCGCTTTCCAAGAAACCCCGTACGTCGCCCGGTTGCTCGAACAACGCATCGACTTGGCCGCCTTTTAGCGCACCGTAGCGCGGTCCGCCCTTATCGAAACTGATCTGCTGGACTTTGAATCCGAAGTGATCCGCAGTGCGGTTCATATTGATTCGTTCCATCGAGCCTTCACCAGATACGTTCGCTATCGTGGCCTTGCCGTCTTGGGCTTTGGCATAGGCGACAAAAGAATCCCAGTCGGTAAATCGAGTTTCATCGCTGCGTATGTAAATCTGACTAAAGGTGATCTGGGAAATAACCAGCGGAATCAAGTCTTCCGCCGGATGGATGTCAGACTTGCCGATCGCAAAGGCGCTGGTTGCATCGTCGATATGTTCGAGCACTGTATAGCCGTCGGCGGGTGCCGCCATGTAGGTCTTAAGACCCACCATTCCGGAGCCGCCCGGTTTATAGTCCGGATTGACAACAATACCGCTATGGTCGAGCACACCCTGAATCATTCCACGCGCAACCTGGCCGGAGCCACCGCCCGGACCGTACGGAACGATCATCGAGATCGGGCGCTCAGGAAAACCGCCGGGTTTCTCCATCGTGTCGGGTAGATCGGTAGCCGCCCCTGCCACGCCGGTAATACCAAACCCAACCGCCACCAGCAGTGGCGCAACGAATTTCTTCATTAGTTTCTCCTCCGAAAATGTCATCGCCGCCGCTCAGCGGCCGTCACCGGTAGGCTATGGCACTGTGGGCTGCACGTTTGTTTGCCGTGATTGCGCCGATAATCCGCGCGACGCGAGAGAATAGCACAATCCTGCGCTCCGGCGAATCCTCCATGTATTCAGATACTTCCCGCCGGTTCACGGGAGATCCGAACCGTTGACCCCGGCGCTGGTCGACACTGGCGCGAGCCACGAATACCATAGCGTTATCGCTCGGTATTACCGACCACACACATTACGAGGTGGCAACCATGAGATTACGTCTGTTTCCCGCGCTCGCACTGCTGGCGAGCCTTTCCGCTGTGACCACTACTGCCATTGCCGCGGAGTCACCAGCGGTCAATCCGTTCTTCGCCAAGGCCGAACAACTGTATGCCGAAGGCGATATCGATCTCGCACTCGAATTGTATGCGAAGGGGCTAGAGCTCACTGGCAACGATGTCGACGCCCACATTCGTTACGCATCGCTGTTGCAGCAACAAGGCCGCAATAGTGATGCGCTAGCCGCGATTGAAGCGGGGTTAAAACAAAACGACGCGAGCGCTGACTTACACGTCCGTCTGGCGAATCTGTTGCAGCAAACGGGACGCTTGGAGGACGCGTACCAACATTACCAAACTGCCTACAAACTCGAACCGGAATCCGATGCCGGCGTTGATGCCTATGTGCAAATCGCACGCATTACCAAACAAAATGACTCCAAGGGCGACGGCAAGGCCGAAATTGAATGGAGCCAGGGTGTTGCTCCGGCTAAACCCACCTCGACGGGATCCGGGCGCATCCAGCTAACCCCGGAAACGCTCGGCGAATTTAGTCTGTTGCACCAACGCCTGCAGGGCGAATGGTGTCTGGAGTGGGTGGACGTATACAAACGTGACGCTGGCGCGTGCCGCTCGCAAATCGACAACGGCGACTTTTTGTTCGTTAACCCGCCGTCGCCGGTATCCTTCCAGTTCGGCGATCGAAAAGTGCTGACTGCGGCCAATGGCCTTGAACTCGGTAGCGGCATCGACATTAGCGACGGCACGCCGAAATCGATCGATAGTGAGATCGGCGATCGCACCTGGATACAGACGGTCAGTTTTACCGACGGCCGATACATCGAGTTTCACTTTGGAAATCAGACCGCGCGATCGTGCTTCCTGGTATCCGCAGCCACACGTGGTGAAGAGCAGATCAGTTGCGCCGATACATTTACGGTGTGCCGATGCCCAACGAACTCCGCTCAGGCATCCGGCACCACCGGCGGTTGATGGGAATTAAAAGGTATGAAAGAAATATCATGGGAAGAGTTTGCACAGGTCGAGCTTCGCGTGGGAACGGTCATTGACGTCGAGGAATTTCCGGAAGCGCGTAAACCGGCATACAAAGTGAAAGTGGATTTCGGCGCGGACATCGGTGTCAAAAAATCCAGTGCACAAATAAGCGATCTTTACAGCAAAGACGAACTCGTTGGACGCCAAGTTGTCGGCGTCGTGAATTTCCCGAAGAAACAGATCGGTCCGTTCTTCTCTGAGTTTCTGCTCACCGGATTTACTCAAGCCGATGGCAGCGTGGTGTTGGCACAACCGGAGCGTTCAGTGACTGACGGCGGCAAGCTCGCTTAGCCGTCTTTCCACCTCACCGTCGTCGCTGACACCGGACCGGCCGGCGGCCGACCTAGGGTCCCAATCTGGGTTAGAACTGACTTTCCTCTAATCCCATGACTGACCGCGAGCCACCGACGATTGCGGCCAACAGGCTTGAAGCCTTCGGCAATATTTGCCCGGAGTAGTAGTCGGCAGTTGCAAGTTTCGCCTTATAGAAATCGGGGTTGTTGACGCCCGCATCGAGCCGGCGCTGCGCGGCGCAAGCAGATCGTGCCATCTGCCAGGCTCCGGCCACGGTTCCCCAGAGTTGGAGGTAGTTCATCGACGCGGCAGCAGGTAGTCTCGGATCTTCGGATTGGGCTTGTACGATCCAGTCGGTGGCTTGGGCAAGTCCGTCGACGCTCTCGTCAAACCGCTGCTTTAACTGCGAAAAGGTTGCACCGCTCAACCCGCCCAACTCGGCACTGGATTCCCGCATAGTCTCAATCACGGCCTGCGCATTGGCACCGTTGTCTCGTAACACCTTGCGCCCCACGAGGTCGGCGGCTTGAATTCCTGTCGTGCCCTCATAAATTGTCGTGATACGCGCATCGCGCAGATGTTGCGCTGCGCCGGTTTCTTCGATAAATCCCATACCCCCATGGATCTGCACGCCAAGATAGGCGATTTCATTACCCAGTTCCGTACACCAACCTTTGACGATCGGCATTAGTAACTCTACGAGATCGGATTGTTGTTTTCTCGTCCCCGGATCAGGGTGACGCGCCGATTTGTCAAGCGCGGCTCCAACTAAATAGGTCAGGCAGCGCATTGCTTCGATTTGCGATTTCATCGTCATTAACATGCGCCGCACATCTGGATGATTAATGATCGTGACGCGCTCCTCACGGCTACCGGCCGCACGGCCCTGCACTCGGGTCGTCGCGTATTCGCGCGCCTGCTGGTAGGCGCGTTCTGCAATTGCGAGTCCCTCGACGCCAACCGCATGCCGTGCCAAATTCATCATCGTGAACATGTATTCGAGGCCGCGGTTCTCTGCACCGATCAAATAACCGACCGCGCCACCGTTATCGCCGTAAGACATCACCGCCGTTGGACTACCATGAATGCCGAGTTTTTCCTCGATGGACACACAGCGCACATCGTTGCGCTCACCCAGCGCACCGTCGGCGCCGACCAGGAACTTCGGCACGATGAACATCGAAATTCCTTTTACTCCCGGGGGCGCATCCGGAGTTCGCGCTAACACCATATGGATGATGTTTTCGGTAAGATCGTGCTCACCGTAGGTAATAAATATCTTTTGGCCGGTGATCAGGTAATGATCGCCGCTTGGTTCTGCCTTGGTGCGCAGCGCACCTAAATCGGATCCGGCTTGAGATTCGGTCAGATTCATTGTGCCGGCCCACTCGCCCGACACCAACTTTGCAAGGTACGTAGCCTTCTGTTCTGCTGTGCCGTGCAAGTCAATGGCATGCACCGCGCCTTGGGTCAACAGCGGACACAATCCAAACGACATGTTGGCCGAATGCCACATCTCCTGCACTGCCGTCGCCACTAACCAGGGCAAACCCTGGCCACCGTGCTCGGCATCGAATGCCAAGCCATTCCACCCACCCTCGACGAACCCACGATACGCATCCAGCCATCCCTCCGGAGTTCGGACTTCGCCCGCGTCCCAACTCGAGCCCTGCTCGTCGCCAATACGATTCAACGGTGCCAACACCTCAGCCGAGAATCGTCCGGACTCCTCCAATACTGCGCTCACGAGATCCAAAGTCGCTTCCTCAAAGCCCGGTAATTGACTCACGCCATGCAGATCCGCAATTTCGTTCAACACAAATTCCATGTCCGTAATCGGTGCGGTGTAGTCGGTCATACTGGATTATCTCCTTAATTCGGATTCGGTCAGGATCCGATAATAGTATAGATGGAGGCTAGAGGACGCGACGCGTTCGCTGTACCCTGTCGTCGCCTACCGTTCAAGCACTATACTGCACCCGCACCAACAATGGTTGATCTGCGCCATAGTGACGCCACCGAACTTGCTACGCAAACTGTTTGACGCCGCGATCGGCGCCGCCGATCCGTGCCTCTGTGTACCACCGCATCTGCCCACGGAACCACCGGGGCGAACCGTCGTGGTGGGCGCGGGCAAGGCCGCGGCCGCAATGGCACGGGCGGTCGAAACCAACTGGCAAGGCTCATTATCGGGGCTCGTCATCACCCGCTACGGTCACCGCGTCGATTGTGACCAAATTCGAATCGTCGAGGCCGGCCACCCCGTACCCGATAGCACGGGCCAGCACGCGGCCCGCGAGATTCTCGATCGCGTTCGCGATCTCGGTGCACATGACTTGGTCCTGTGCCTGATTTCGGGTGGAGCGTCGTCGTTGTTGGCATTGCCCGCATCCGGTATCTCGCTCAAGGACAAACAGGCTCTCACCCGTGAATTGCTGGTGGCAGGTGCGACCATCGGTGAAATGAATTGCGTGCGCAAACACCTTTCGGCCATTAAAGGCGGTCGATTGGCACAGGCGTGTCATCCGGCGACGGTCAGGACGCTGCTGATATCGGATGTACCGGGGGACCATCCGACGATAATCGGCTCGGGCCCGACCGTAGCCGACCCGACTACTTGTGCCGACGCACTCGACGTACTGCATCGCTACGGGCTCAAAATACCGGCCGCAATCGAGCGGCTATTGATCGATAACACACTGGAAAGCCCGAAGCCGGGCGACGGCGCGTTTCGCCACGATACCGTCCAAATCATCGCGCGGCCGTCACAATCGCTTGCTGCCGCGGCCGGGTTAGCGCGCACGCACGGCATCACGGCAATCCTGTTAGGAGACGACCTCGAAGGTGAGGCCCGTGCGCTGGCGCATGAGCACGCGGAACGAGCGCGGAAATACGCAGGAATGCTGCCGTGCGTGCTGCTATCTGGCGGTGAAACCACGGTGACTGTCAGCGGAGCCGGTCGCGGTGGGCGTAATACGGAATACCTGTTAGCACTCGCGATCGCGCTCGACGCCGCACCAAATATCTACGCGATTGCCGCGGATACAGACGGAATTGACGGCACCGAGTCCAATGCGGGAGCCATTATCGACCCCGATATCCTGAGCCGGGCACGCACCGCCGGTATAGATGCCGAACGGCAACTCTTCAATAATGACGCCTACGGATTCTTCGCCGCCACCGATGCGTTAGTGGAGACTGGGCCGACGCTCACCAATGTCAACGACTTTCGAGCCATCCTGATCGAAGCGAAGTAGCCATCCGCCGACGGCCCGGGTCTACCACAGACGATGCGGCTAGAACCTATCTCAAAATAGTGGATCGCGCGTCAAGACAAGGCGCGGGCCGTGCGAGGAGCGCAGTTTACAAGCCGTAAATGAGCACCGGAGCACGACCCGCATCGCGGTATTGGCGTGCGATCCACTATTTTGAGATAGGTTCTAGAAATATCGCCGTGACTCAAATTGCAGATGATCGTCACGAGCAAACGCAGGCAGCGGTAAAGGGCCTGCGCCCAACCGGGCACACTAACGTGCCCGCCTCAGCGCCGCTTGATCGAAGTCGCGCTCGGACAGCCCAGCCTGAAACCGGTAATTCGACCAGGTCAATATCGTGCTTTTTCCGGTCTGGTGATTTTCCATGAACATGCGACCTGCGCGCCAATACTTATCGAGATAGAGTTGGTAATCGGTGCTAAGGAGTGTTTTTAGCAACGCATCCTTCCGATCATAGTATTCCACTTTGTAAGTACGATAATGCTGTTGATCGACCCAAACCACCTGTCTTCGGTAACCCGATTTTTTATAGGCGGGGTAGCGCTCCAAGACGAACATCGACTGCCCGTCGATGCTGTCGTCGCGAATGTACTTATAGGTGTACTTTTCGATTTCCTGGGATGCGATGTCTTCGTAGGTGAACTCACTGCCCATAAACGGCCCCGACTTATTCGCCGAGGAGATACGTTTGACCCGTTTTAACGCCGGCAGATACAGCCATTGGTCGTCGGCATCGGTAGCATGGGTATAACTCAGAAAAGCCGTGCCCTTCACATCGGCCGGGTGATCAAAAATTGTGAGGCTCTTGTCGCCGTCGCCTTGCACTTCCAAGACTCGGCTGCGAATCTCGCGACTACTCGTTTCGCCCTGACGGTTGCGCAGTTCCATTGCCAAATCGGCCTGCTGGTCGCCCCAACCCTGATCCCGACGCTCCGCTTCCTGCGCGATCTCCAGACCGCGCTGCTCGGCGGACTGCGCCGGTGCCTGGGTCGCTATCAGCGTCACCGCGGTGCATACAAGCGTGAGATGGCGGCCCAACCATCGAATTCGAGAAATTGCCACTACCGGGCGATAGGCGCCTACTGCGATTCGTCAACCATGTAGGTCACAGCCGCATCGATATCCGCATCGCTGAGGTCCGGATTACCGCCACGCGGCGGCATCATGCCTGTGTAGCCTTGGACGCCATTAATGACGCTGGCCACGAGTGCCTCCATGCCCGTTCCAATGCGCGATTTCCAGGCCTCTATATCACCGGTCCGGGGCGCACCCGCGACACCCGCGCCGTCACACGCGACGCATGTTCGCTCATAGACCGACTTACCGTCGGCATAGACGATTGCGCCGCCCGACCAAGCAGCGATCGCGGCGATGCAGGTAACGATGGATCGTCGAGCGCGTCCAGTACGATGCAAGTTCATGTTGCGGCTACTCCGTAAATGTGGCCGACTGGCACTTCACCGCCACGTGGCGGGAACACAGTATGGCGGTTGTTTTAGCAGCATGCCGTTACCGTCGGTGGGCCGCTCAACACGTCCCGATTTGGGCCGGCGGTGCATTGATCGTGACCGTCATCCGCGGGGCTATCGCCCTTTGATTGATGACAGGAATACGACCTTATCTACTTTCTTCATATTATCTAGTACTCCACTGATTGTTAACGTATTTTTGTATGTTCAATTTGTGCTACTTCTCCGCGCGAGATCCGCATTTCGCACGGATCTAGGCGTCGACGGGGCCTTCCGGCGGCAACAGTTGCCACTGTCGTGATCGGGTGGTCCGATACACCAGGGCACCCGATCGCAATTCGGAGGCGGACGGTTCAACGACAAATCGTTCAATTGCCTCGGGCTATCGCATTGACCGTGCGACTTACCGACTAGAAATCGGTCGGCGCACCGCCCTCTTCTTTTCGGCGAGCCACAAAAGCCTCAAGCTCCTCCCTGATCGCTTCATCCAGCGGCGGCGGCTCAAATTCGGCAAGGATTTGTTTCCAGATTTTGTTAGCGCGCTCGGGGGTAGTCACGCTGCCGCGCTTTTCCCAGTTTTCAAAATTACTCCAGTCACTGATGAACGGAGCATAAAACGCCGTTTCGTAGCGTGCCATCGTATGACGGGCGCCGAAAAAATGCCCGGTCGGACCGACCTCCTTGATTGCATCGAAGGCCAGATCTTCCGTGGTGGCGGTCATCGGCCGCATGTAATGAATTATTTGTTGCAGAGTCTCGCAGTCCATGATGAATTTCTCATAACTCGCGCAGAGTCCACCCTCCAACCATCCGGCCGCGTGGTACACCACGTTTGTATGGGCCGACACGCACGCCCAAAGTGAGAACGCGCTCTCCCAGGCAGACTGCGAATCCGGACAGTTGGCCGCGCATGCATTGGATGCGCGTAACGGCAACTTATAAAAGCGCGCCATCTGACCGGACATTTGCGTCGCGCGTAGATACTCGGGTGTACCAAAGGCCGGAGCACCGCTTTTCATGTCCACATTGGATGTGAAGGAACCATACACCACCGGTGCACCCGGCTTCACCGTTTGCAATAATGCGATAGCGGCCAGTCCTTCCGCCGTTTGTTGCATCACCGCACCGGCTAGGGTCACCGGAGCCATCGCGCCCGATAGCGTAAAAGGCGTCACAAATACAGGCTGCCTTCGTCTCGCCATGCGCATCGCTCCGTCAAGCATGGGGA
>JAOTWM010000534.1 GCA_029862885.1 Gammaproteobacteria bacterium | reverse complement strand
GGTCGCTGGATATGTTGTTGTGTAACGCGACTGTTATTGATCCGGTCATTGGAGTCGTGAAAGGCGATATCGGAATAAAAGAAGGAAAAATAGTTGGCATTGGAAAGGCCGGTAATCCGGCAACAATGGACGGCGTAAGTTCTAATCTTATTTGTGGTGCGGCAACGACGGTTCGTGATGCCGAAGGGTTGATTGCTACGCCGGGTGGCATCGATGTGCACGTGCATTTCGACAGCGCCCAGCTGTGTGAGCACGCAATCAGCTCCGGTATTACGACCATGCTCGGTGGGTCCCTGGGACCCATCACCGTAGGCATCGATTGCGGTGGCGCTTGGAACGTAGGAAAAATGCTACAGGCCGCGGAGCAGTGGCCAATTAACTTCGGTTTCCTTGGTCGTGGTAATACGTCTAAACAACAATCAATGTACGATCAGATAGAAGGGGGATGTTTTGGCCTGAAGATCCACGAAGATTGGGGCGCGATGCCGGCTGTCATCGATACGTGTTTATCAGTCGCAGACGAACTTGATTTTCAGGTCCAGCTTCATACCGACACGTTAAACGAAAGTGGATTTGTGGAAGACACGCTGGCAGCAATCAACGGTCGTACGATTCACATGTATCACACGGAAGGAGCGGGTGGTGGCCATGCGCCGGACATTATCAAAGTAGCCGGCATCAGCAATTGCCTTACTTCATCGACCAATCCTACCAATCCGTTCACGATCAATACATTTGACGAGCACCTGGATATGACCATGGTGTGCCATCATTTGAATCCATCGATTCCGGAAGACGTGGCCTTTGCAGAAAGCCGGATCCGTTCGCAAAGCATCGCGGCCGAAGATATTCTGCACGATATTGGCGCAATCGCCATGCTCGGATCGGATAGTCAGGGTATGGGTCGTATCAACGAGGTCATTTGCCGAACCTGGCAATTGGCTTCAAAGATGAAGGACCAGCGCGGTCGCCTGGCCGAAGAAACAACCCAGCAGGGCGACAACGAGCGCATCAAACGATTTATCGCGAAGTACACCATCAATGCGGCACGAACGTTCGGAATCGATGACTATGTCGGTTCTCTGGAATCCGGTAAGTTGGCCGATGTGGTGTTGTGGCGTCCGGGGTTTTTCGGCATTAAACCAGAATTGGTCGTTAAGGGCGGTTTCATTGCCTGGTCGCCGATGGGCGATAGCGCGGCATCGCTGATGACTTGCGAGCCGCTGATTATGCGGCCCCAATGGGGTGCATTTGGGTCAGCACAAAAGTCGCTGAGTGTTTGTTTTGCTAATCCAATCGCGATCGACTCTGGGTTGCAGGAAAAATTGGGCTTGACTAAGCCGTTGCTGCCTACCCACGGTACACGCAAGCTTAGCAAACAGCATATGCTGCACAATGCCGTGTGCCCGGATATCACCGTTGACCCACAGACTTTCGATGTATTCGTTGACGGTAAAGTGGCGTATTGCGAACCTGCAAAAAAGTTGCCGTTGACGCAACGATATATGCTGCGATGACCCCTAATTCGCAACCGCTGCCGGCTCCCGCCCGTATCGGTATCGGAGGGCCCGTGGGGTCGGGAAAAACGGCCTTAATCGAGAATCTCATTCCGGTCTTCGCAGCGCGAAATTTGGAATTAGCAATCGTTACCAATGATCTCGTCACACGAGAAGATGCGGAACGACTGCAGCGCAGCGGATTAATCGATCCCGATCGCGTGATCGCGGTTGAGACTGGAGCGTGTCCACACACGGCGATTCGAGAAGATCCCACCTTAAATATCCAATCGGCCGATCAGCTTGTTCAGAATTATCCGAATTTAGCAGCCGTAATTATCGAGAGCGGTGGAGACAACCTAGCGTCAACCTTTTCATTGGACCTGGTTGACTACTGGTTATTCGTGATCGATGCGGCCGATGGTGACGACATACCTCGTAAAAAGGGCCCGGGTGTGGTTCGTTCCGATTTGTTGATTATTAACAAAACCGACCTCGCACCCTATGTGGGTGCCGACTTGGACCGCATGGTTCGCGAAGGCACGGAGGTTCGTAAAGGAAAACCAGTATTGCTCACCAATTGTGCTACTGGCGAAGGCGTAGAAGCGGTGATGGATTTACTCGTTCACGACGTGTTGTTTTCCTGACTTGGCCGCCACTGCCCCATGCGAAACACGGGCCGATCTGCAGTTGCGGTTCGCCGCCGCCCCGGACGGTCGAACCTATTTAGATCACCAGTTTAGCCGCTACCCATTCCATATTTGCCGGGCTCAGTATGTGGATCCTCACCCGAAGGGACTGGCAACGATATATTTGCAGTCGAGCGCGGGCGGTATATTTGCCGATGATCGCTTATCGAGTGTGTTTCACGCGCTGTCAAATTCGCAAACACATATAACGACTCAGTCGTCAACAGTCGTGCATCGCATGGATAACGGAGATGCCTGTCATAACGTCCAGATACGCGCGGAGGAGAATAGCTTTTTAGAGTACCTACCCGATCCAATGATTTTATTTCCGATGGCCAGGCTTCGATCGAGCCTGCTGGTGCAAATGCACCCATCGGCCACAGTGTTAATCGCAGATGCGTTCACAAGCCACGATCCAGTAGCAAATCAAGACCACTTTGCTAAATACCAGAATGAAACCAGAGTCGAGGATTTGCATGGGAATCTATTGTGTCTTGATCGTTATCGCGTTTCAGGTAAACAGTTTTCGAGTGGCCAATTGGGCGTGATGGGGAAAAACACAGTGCAGGGCACATTTATGTTATTGACCTCGACACCCTCCGCAACCGGTTTGTGTGAGTTGCTACGTCGATCTCTGCAGTCACACTTTAATGGCTATGCTGGCGTGTCGACGCTCCCGAATGAGTGTGGTGTATGGGTCCGATTGGTCGCATGTGAAGCGTTTACGTTGCGATCGGCAATGCAAGAAGTGTGGGCAGTCACGCGCCAGGATGTGATGGGTAGACGCCCGCACCATAGACGAAAATGAGGCGGCGGCGATGTTAATGAAACCATCGCGATCGTTTCTCCTGGTTGTAGACGTGCAGGAGAAACTCGCCCCCGCAGTACATGGAATCGATGGTGTTGTGGATAACATTGTCAGGCTAATTATCGCGGCCGAAAAATTACATATACCTATAATGTTTACGGAACATTGTCCGGACCGGATCGGACATACGGTTAACGCATTAATGGATCTGGTGGCAAATGGTTTCGTGGTCGAAAAGAGCCGATTTTCGGCCTACTCGGAGGAGCCGATTGCTCAACAATTTGCGAAATTGAATCGTGAGCAGGTAATTGTCGCCGGCACGGAAGCGCATGTTTGTGTGTTACAAACGGCGATGGAACTTAAACAGGCGGGTTATCAGCCGTATCTGGTGGCGGATGGTACGTCATCGCGCCATCTGGATAACAAAAAATTAGCAATTGAGCGTATGCGGAAGAGCGATATCGATATTGTCAGCACCGAGATGGTTATTTTCGAGTGGTTGGAACGGGGGGAC
>JAOTWM010000533.1 GCA_029862885.1 Gammaproteobacteria bacterium | reverse complement strand
GATACTCATGGGCAGGCGCCACATAACGCCTCGCATCAGCTACGCGGTTTTGCTGCGTCCGACTGTAGTCGCTTGTTAGGAGATTTTTTGCAATGCTCGGCGGACGGCTGCAATCGCTGCGAGCCAGGCGCTGATGATCCTGCCGTGAGAAGCAAAAAACAACCCGATGCAGACGTTAGTAAATAATCGGTTTATCGACAGATTTGGTAACAAAGCCATCTGGAATCTTGGCAGAGTTTGGCGGGTTTTGACGATATATCTGAGCTCCACGACCACACTGTGAAAAGAGCGCCTATAAATTAAATCAGGCAAATTAGAGTAAACAGGTGTAAGGTGGTTGCTCTTGCCCCTCTCTATTTGCTTAGCATTTTCCCAACTAGAAATCCTGATCGGCAGGATTTGCATAACATTAACTGCCGGTGCAGGTATGGTCAGCCTCTTACAATGGTGGCCTCTCCCGGCTGTAATAACCAACTAATGATGAGAGGTTTGACAATGAAAATACCAGAATCGGTAAAGCCTGCAATATGGGGCATGGTCTGTGGCGGGGTCGCCACAATGGTGATCGGTTTCTCCTGGGGTGGCTGGATAACGACCGGAACGGCCGGACAAATGGAGACGGCAAGCGCAAAGGCGGCTGTCATCCAGGCATTTACGCCACTTTGCGTTGCTCGGGCGGAGCCGCAGCTGGACAAGCTCGCAGAATTGAAGGAGTTGAGCAGTTGGAAGCACAACGACTTTGTCGCCGAAGCCGGCTGGGTTGATAACGTGAGTGCACAATACCGCTCCGACGTCGCAGAGGTTTGTGCGTCAACTTTGATTGAAGGAATGAATGTAAGTTAACGTCTGCTGGAAGCCGTGCTTCGCAACTCGTGAGGCAACTCGCGAGGGGACAGACCACGGTTTCCTTTTAACTCGTACAGCATATTTAAGCATGTGATTAAACCTGGTCTGTCCCCTATTGTCCATGTGTCCATTCGGGAACGCTTCTTCTGGTCCATTTAGCAAACCTCATTTTTTCACCTAGGTAAAACTGTCTGTATGCGTTAACCGCGTCACCCGGAACCTTGTAATTATCTGGCATTGCTTGAGCAAATTCAGTAAGTCCACAATTTTCGTAGATGTAGTGTGAAATTTCATTGAGAACAAGTATTGATTTATGATCGGAGTCTCTTTCAAATCTGAATCGGTACTCAGCGTTTAAGGCAAGAGTAAGGTTTTTTAGCCACGAAAAATTCCCAAATGACTCTTCTACCCAGAGCACGCAGGGATGTTTTACATGAGTAGATTTATAGGCTGTAGTAAAGCCCATTCCATTTAATGCTGTGCATAACATCTGCACGCTCTCAAGTATCATTTTAACTACGTGCTGGTCGCAATGATATTGTGCACACTTTTCTATTTCTTTATCTAGTATGAAGATGTTCATCTAGAAAGCTTTAATCCACCTAACGCCTTGCATCAGCGGTCCAGCTTTGCTGGGTCCGACTGCGTGCGTTTGTTATGCGATTCTGCCCAATCGAGCAGATTATTAAGTTCAGAAAATTGTCTTATTCTATTCTGGTGTGACATTTTCGAGTCGATCCATCATCTCTAATGCCTCATCGTTTGGAACAAGCTCACCATGTGGAAAGCGGATAAAGTAAATTTGATTAGAATTACCTGTGAAAGATACCACCTCCACGAAACCATCAATCAAGCCTACCAATCCGCCTAATCCCCAACCACCGCTTTCACCTTCCCCGAAAAAAATAGATCCTGTCTTTCTTTTGACTAATAGTTCTCCAGGCTCTGTATTGTAAACGGCATAGGTTCCTGAATTGAGCCTGCCAATAAAGCGATCATTTACAGACACGATATCCGAGTTGCCACCGCCTACAATGCTGGCTGTGCGGAATGCATAAATAGTTGTTTTGCCGTCAATTATTGGCGATAAGCTAAAAGGAGGGCCATCGGCAGATGCACATGCCGAAAGCAGCCATACGGTTATTATTAGTGTCTGCAATTTTATAAAAGTATTCATGGATTTTTTCCTAAATTTGCGTACATACGCATAACAGTTTATTCAAAAGGGCATTGAGCTTTTGATATATATTATCGGATTGACTCGGTAATTTGGAGTAAGCATTTATCGGGCCCCCAGGGTCTATATTTCATATGTATTTTTTGGTTCGTTATTGTGCTTTTTTGTTATCGAGTCAATGACCTGATAACGGGTCACGCGCTGGCAATAACGCCGATGATACTCCGATGACCCGGAGCTGAGAAACTCAGCGAGAAAACCGGCACCGGCAGTTTACTTCCGCCCGCCGCTGAGCACGAAACCCTGCTCGGATTCGAAGCCCACCAGCAGGATCTGCGCAGGATCGATATTGACCTGTTGCTCGAGCTGGTGATTGAAGCCTTCGATGCGCACGCTGTCGTTCATTTTCAGGCTCAGGCGATGCTTCCCGGCGGGAACTTTCGCCTTATGGAAGACATCGACGCCGCCGTCGCCGAACAGTCCGGGCGGTGACAGCGCAGCGCTGTAAAACGGCTGATCGTCGAGCAGGGCCTCGATGGTGACCGGCGAGCGCTCGCGCGGGCAGTCGTCGAGTTTGCGCATGTTCGGCGGCAGTTTGTTGAGTTCTTCCTGGCGGCAGGGTTCGCGCAGTTGACCGGCATGGGAAAAGGCGATGGTGATCACGGCCTGGTCGTCAGCGATGATTTTGATCGACGGCGATGTCGCGAAGTACCAGACCAGCGCCATGAAAATCGTGTAGTTAACTGCCTGCAACGCAAAGCGCAGCGGTTTGTTTTCGAACCCCGCCATCACTCTGTCCCCGTGGCGGCAGATGCGGCGGCGCGGTTGAGCTCGAGCAGATGCTGGTGGAACTCGGCGAGGTCGGCTTCGACCGAGCGCAGATCGGGTTCGGCGGCGCCGTGGATGCGGATGCGTTCGCGCTCCGCACGTGCGCGCAGACTTGGTTTGCGCTCGCCGGCGAAACGCAGACGGGTCCAGCTATTGCCGAAGCGGAAGTAGCAGTCGTTCTGGCGGCAGCCGATGACCATGACGCCATCGGCCCCCTGCTTGAGCGCGTACTCGACCAGCGTCGGTGGCAGCATGCCGCTGCAGATCAGGCGCAGGCCGCGGATGTCTTCGCGCTCGAGGCGATCGACGTTGAGCCCGTGCTCGCAGCCGAACACCAGAATCTTCGTTTCACCTGACATCGCAGCCACGGTTTCGCGCGTCAGGCGGCGCATTTCATCGACTGGTAGCTGCGGCATGTCGATGCCGGTCTTGAGCGTTTCGCGCGCCGAGCGAAACGGGTTCGACGCCGGGCAGGAACCCGCGCAAATCCCACAGGCGCCGCACAAGACGGGTTAACCACCACCTCGTGCTCGTAGCGCGCGCCGTCGGTGCGCGCCTGCACGGTGATGGCGTCGAACGGGCAATCCTCGAAACAGAGGCCGCAGCCGTTGCAGTGCTCGAGATCGACCACCGCCTTGGCGCCGTCTTTTTTCGGCAACAGCCATGGCAGCGC
>JAOTWM010000074.1 GCA_029862885.1 Gammaproteobacteria bacterium | reverse complement strand
CGCTCACTGATATATGCTTGCCATCACCCAACGCAAACGCTGCCTGAAAATCCTCCGCCATTGGTCCTATGTGTCGCGCCGACGAGGATTCGGTTTTTAGTCGCCAATGTTGAATCGGTAATCCGAGGACCTGCTCTAATACATGCGCTTGATCAATTGAGCCAAAATCCGTCTTCAGCTCTCGCGATGAGGAAAAGACCACATTTGACGCTTCAAGGCTGCCATCTAAAGTCATCGTCGCCAAGCCACCGGCGTCGCCTCTTTGGCGTAAGATGATTTCGGAGCCGCCGGTCCCTAACCGGGAAATCTTATAGGTACTGTCCTGATCGTTCTGGAAAAACCATAACGTATTCGTGTTGCTATTGCGAATATCGAATCGCGTCCCGCCCTTATTCTCAATTTTGAATAACGTTTGATTTGTCGCCGCTACCGGATCGCGCAGCACATGGATGGGAACATTAGGCAATGCTGTGCCTATCCCGACATTACCTGTGTCATCGACAATCAGCGAGTTTGCCGGCGATGCCATATCCGCGGCAGTCGCGGCCGCTGAAATCATCCCCGCCATTAATACACATGCCGACAGGGCGGCGCCTATTGTTTTGTTCATAATTGCCTCCTCAACGAAGTGATTCCAGCGAAATCGGTCCGCAAAACCATGTGCCGGATTCCGTTATTCACTTTATACGATTGAAAACCGCGTGTCGATGGGCTCGGAACGCTTAGATTAGTTCTTGCCAGTAGCGAGTCCTCCGGCGCTTGGCTAATTCGTTTATTGTGGGCCAATTACTTGCATAATTGGCGGTCGACATAAGCAATCTAATAGTGACCGCCCCTCTTCACGGAATCGCTAGGCCCGCGACACGGGTCTTCGCGGTGAGTGCCGCCATCATTTCCCTAACTTGTGCCAGCTCTGCTTTCAGTAAGGCGATTTCCGCGTCTTTCTCCTGCTTCAATCCCTGGATCGCCGCCAGGGCAATGCCTTGGACGTCGGTCACCGATATACGTTTCCCATCTCCTAAGCCGAAGACGTCTCGAAAATCTTCCGCCATTGGCCCCACGTGCTCCACGGCGTTATCGCTGTCCTTGAATCTCCATGAATGGATCGGTAACTGCGATATTCCGGCCAATATCGATTCCACATCTACTTCGCTAATATCCGTCTTCAGTACCCGCGATGAACTGAACGTCACATTGCTCGCCTCGATACTCCCGTCCACCGTCATCGTCGCCTGACCAAGGCTACCATCCAATCGATCGCGAACGATTAGTTCCGCACCCCCGGATCCAATCCGGGAAATCTTGAACGTTCCGTCCTGGTCGTTCTGAAAAAACCAATTAAGTCGGTCGTTATTGAATATATCAAACCGCACCGCACCGCTATTCTCTAGTTTATGTAGCGTTCGGTTTGCCGTCGCACCGGTTTCCTCCACCAGAATCTGAGCCGTACCGTCGCTCCGAACAACATGCAAGGCGGTCGTTGGGGCATTTGTGCCGACACCGACATTGCCTACAGAATCGACGAACATGCTGTCCATAGCCCGTGCGGGTGCGACAGCCATTAATAATACAACCCCGTACGCTACCGATTTCTTCATCATCGTTCTCCTGATTACGCTCAGCGCAGATCAATTGCAGTCTATGTATATGTGCATCGATGCGCTATGTTCTGGCGATTGAGTGATTTATTTCAATGTCATTAACGGATCGACCATCGCCCCGAATGTCGCTCCATTTTGCACTCGGAATCCGGGTCCCAAGGTAATACCTCTGCCCGCTTCGAAATCGACGTTCGCAGTCGAGTCGATAATAAAGTTCGTTCCCGCATCGATAGTCAAACACGCGGTAAAACTTTGCGTGTTGCTTATGGTTTGATTGGACAATACGAGATCGTCGCTCGCCGCGGCACAATCGCCCTCGAATGCGTTCCAGCCTTCATCCTGTAACATTTCATCCGTTACGATTACGAGCTCGCTGCCGGTGGCGGAGGGTTCCATGAGTTCCTGGAACGTGCCGCTGGCAAGCACGGTGTCCCAATGCGACACCGAGGAGCCGCCTTCCAGCGGATTCGGTGCGTACATTCGCACATGATCGCCCACGGTTCCGTTCGTCAACACGCTGCTCTTGGTGCGGACGTTGGTTCCGGTCCAGTGCAGGTCGCCCGTGTCGATAGCCGAGCTTACGCGCTCGGAATTGGTCATGATGGGCCAGCCTTTACCGGAGTCGTGATCTTCCAGAAACACCATATATATATCGTTTCGGTTCAATGCCTTTACGCCGGTAGACGTGTTGACGAATGTGCTTACTCCCAGACCGTGGCCCAGCTCGTGCAGTACTGTCGTGAAGAAACTCACCGTGCCCGGGGGTATGTCGGTACCGAGTCCATAGTACCAGTTGGTGTTCAACAAGCAGCTATTATTATTGTCAATGTCGCTGTTAAACGTGGCACCGATATCGGAGCCGGCCGGATCAAGATCGGTCGCTGCAATCCGATTTGCGAGTGCGATGTGATACCAAGTGTTTGAAAGTGGCGGCAGACTTCCGCCGGGGCCCAAATCACCCGCCACCCAATCGCGCACCCCATTGGTTGCACCCGCACCGCCAAGCACCGCGCTGAACTGATCGCACGCCATAGAATCCATATCCGCATCTACCGCAATCGGTATGGTACTGTCCAGCCGTTGCCCCCAGAACTCGGCGGCTTTTTGAAACGCCCATAGCCGCTGCGCGCCAAGGGTTGTGCCCGGATTGCCACCGGCCGCCGAGATCGGGTCCGGCGCGGAGGGGTCGTTGAAGCCTTCACCGGCAGTGTCCAAGTTGTTAATTATGAATGTGGCCGTCGCAAACGCTTGGTGACAAACGAATGTTGCAGCCACCAACAGCCCTGCATTGATTAGGTGTCGTACTCGATACGGGCGGTCGCCGCTATTCATCTGCTACTCCCGGGCTGTCTTCCGGTTTAGCAACGGTCGGATCGATCACGGCCGAGTCGCCGACACAGCTCATATGTCGAGTCGTATCGCCGACGCTCGCCACCGCAAAATTCCGGAAGCGGCCTTGAAGGTTCATCATAATCGCGCCGTTCGGCAGCACCTCTTCGTAGAGTCCCGCGTGCGAACGGGAAATCATTTGCCGCTCCTTCGCGCTCAGTGCTAGCACCGGGACTCCCGGCGGAGGCGACGACAGCAATCGGCCCGATTGCGGGTCGACGTAGACTCGCTTGGCGGCCACGCCCGCCGCACTGCCAACAGACGATTCCAGGGGTGCCTTCTGATTCGAGATAGCGGCCACTGGTTCGGTAGAAGTCGGCTCCGCGCCGAGCGCAAGTGGAATCACGGCTGCGAGCACCATACTCACCGGCCACCACAGTCGAGATGGTGCTAGTATCAATTTCAACATGTTGCGGTCCTGGCGGATGTTGGTGATTATTCGGGCGAACACTTGCCTGTATCCCATCTTTAATATTAGTTGGTTTTTTGAAATTTGCTGGCCGAGCGCCATATAGGGCTAGGCCACGGAAATGGTTAGGGAAGTTCATGCCTGCAGAGCGTGCAGCATTCCCGGTGTAATTGTTGATTGAAATTGGTTAGCCGATGGCTTTCTTGTTACTCCGCTCTCCGGCACCGGTAGTAAACCCGATCCGCGTGCGTCCCGAGTTTAGTGAGATTGTCGAAACCGCTGGCCCGGAGCATAGCTTCCAGGCATTGTCGATTGGGCGCCCACCAGTTGCTCGGATCGTCGTTGAGTTCGTCGCATTCGAAAAACCGCATAATCGGTCGCTTGAAAACGTTAAACCCCCAACGCCGAAACCGAAAATCGTGAAAATAATAGGTCTTCAGTAATAGGATACCGCCAGGCCGGAGCACTTTGGCAATCTTCTCGAGTCCGAGCAGCGGATGCCGCAAATGGTAGAGAGTGTTAAGAAATAAAATGAGATTAAAATGGCCGTGCTGGTTCGGGTCAAGATTATAGACGCTTTCGTTGCGCCATTGTGCTTTGGCGTTGAGAACGCTTTTGGCAATCGCAAATCCGTTCTGCCCGGCATTGAAAGGTGTGCTGCTGAAGTCATCGATGCCCAATACATCTGCACCACGGTGTTCGCATTCGAAGCTAAAGAAACCATCCGAGCAGCCGACATCCAACACGCGTTGTCCGGTCAAATCAGCCGGCAAGCGGATGCGCCGCAGTTCTGCATTACAATCCTCTCTTCCGGGTGTAACCACACCGTGTGGGAGCGGAATACGATGCCTCCATGTCGATAACTCGGCGACCCGTTGCTGGATATCTTCGCGGCCCATTAGTCGTGCGGTTTGTGGATCGTGCAAATTGGATTGGCGATCGGTCATCCGAAATAATCTCAAATTTATTACGAGTTTGGATATTACATGAAGGTATCGGATCATAGGGGGGGTCGAGCTAAGCAGCACCGATGCCTGATTCACGTTGGCCGGTTAGAGGCGAAGCCGAAAACCGCCGGTCGGTCGCTTTGGAACAGGACACGCTGCGCGGAGGCCATTACCTAAGATACGCAGTAATCGATCCAATTATCGAAATTTGCCATGGCCCACAGTCGGCCGTTATGAAAATTTGATCTGGTTCTAGACAATAACAATGAGTCATGAATTCGCAATTCGGATATTCGCACTGATCCCGATGGGGGTCGCGGTATGGTTCGTTCCGACGCATTGGGCCGGTGTACTGATCCTGTATTTGAGTGCTGAAATTGTCAGTCATGACCGATTGATCCAAGACGACCGCAAGCTACTGGTGATCGCAATCGGTACGGTCGCGATCCACGGATGTGCAGCCGTCGTGGACGCGTTGTGGTGGCCTATACCGGTCGCGCAACCGGACCCCGACACGTTTTTTCGCGTCGCCAGTCAAATCGCAAACAGAGGCGATTTTGTATTAGGTATCGATTATGTTTTTTTTGAAAACGTGCTGGCGTTGTTTCACGTCGTCGGGGGAAATTCCCGTTTATTGGGGAATGCGCTATCGGTATTTTGGTATGCAGGTTCCTGCATTATATTGATGCGACTGATACGCGTGCTCGGGATCGACCGATATCGCTACGGGTTACTGATTGGGTTCGGCCTGCTGCCGTCGGCACTGTTATTGCGCGCCATGACGTTGCGGGAATCGTGGTTGCTTTTCTTGTTTATGGTGGTGATTTACGGCGTGTGGCGGTTGGCGCGTGAAGGGAAGGGTTGGAAGGATATTGCGATGCTCGCGGTCGCGTTATCAGGTTTGGCAATGCTGCATAAAGTGTTCATTGTCTATATTGTCGTATTGATTCCGATGCTGTGTGTGTTCATCGCTGGTGAGGCCGGGATCAAGCGACCGAACCGATACCGACTTCTGCAAGTTTCGGTAATTGTCGGCATAGCGTTAGCAATCGGATATGTCGTGGCCACCACTAACAGCGGACAGATCGTGACCCAAATATTCGATAAAGGGGTCGTAGAGACCATTCGAGATTATCGGCAAGACGTCGATCGATTGGGCGCGCCGCGCACTGCGTTTAACATACCGTTTGACACATCGTCGTTTGCGGCGACCGCGAAGACGGCGTCTCGAATCTACGGGCATTATCTATTGGCGGCGCCGTTACGGTTTCAGCCGGACGCTAGAGATATATACGCTCTAATGGAAGGACTGCTGCGTATAGTGTTGCTAATCGCCGCGGTGGCCGCGGTCGTGAGCCGGCCTGCGCGAGTTCCGTGCCGGTATGGGATACTATTAATGGCGATATATGTCTCGTTGACATGCGTATGGGCAGTCGGCACGACGAATTACGGCCAGGCTATTCGCCACCATCTGCTTACCAATTGGATTATTCTGTTGCTCGGATATCCGCTGATCGCCGAACTGTGGCACCGCGCCGGGCATGCCGTGGGTCTTCGCTGGCGGGGCCTGGAAGTACGTAAATAGCGGAGACTGCCCTTATCCGTCGCTTGTTCGCTCGACGCTGCCCAGTCGTTTCACTAAACGCCGATTCTGCGATGGAAAGTTGACGATCACTAGCGGCCGAGGACGCGGGCTGACAAAGGCTGGACAATATCTGTGGCCCTACGATTCCGTGGGGTTTATACTTCTTGTACCCCTCTGGGGAGCGAACTTCCCGAGCTTGATATTACAGCTAACTAAAAATGGTCGTAGGGACATGGACTCAATAAATCTCAATTGGGGAGACCGCCGATACACCCCCTAAGTATTTCTTTACGGGATCAGTCTTAATCACCATCGATCCGTGCGGATTTCGACCCCGTCATCCGTCAGCTATACCGGAGACCATCTAGATGACTCGTAAGATGAATAATAGGACGTTTAATTCTTTCATCCGCGTCGTGCTGGCGGTGGCCGCCCTGATTGTCGTGACGGTGAGCAACACCGTGGCTGGCGAGCTTATGGTGGCGTTCAATAAATCCTTCGCCCCTGACGCCATCGGTCCGGGTAGCACCAGCACGCTTACCTTCACGATTACTAACACCGATCAAGTGACTCCGGTATCGGACATGGCGTTTAGCGATACATTACCGGCGAGTGTAACCATCGCGACTCCAGCGAACGCGACTACTGATTGTACCAATGCCATTCTAGATGCCCCCGATGGCGGTGGCACCATCACCTTCAGCAACGGTCAACTCAGCCCCTCCAGCAGTTGCACCGTAATTCTCGACGTCACCAGCCCCACGCCTGGAATACATACGAATACGTCGGGGGATCTAACCTCCAGCGTGGGGAATAGCGGGTCCGCGACCGCCGATTTGACGGTAAGCGCGTCGCTACCCGGGTTCAACAAGAGCTTTGGCCCCGGTTCTATCCCGCTGGGAGGCACGAGCACGTTAACATTCAACATCGATAACACCGCTAATTCGTCAGATGTGTCCACCTCGCTGGCATTCAGCGACATGCTGCCGGCTGGGATGGTCATTGCCACCCCGGCCAATGTCTTCAGCAACTGCGGAACCGCACCGTTCGTTCCGTTTATCACCGCCACCTCCGGAACGAACACTATTTCCTTTAATATTTCCGGATCGGCTAGCTTTCCGGTTGTGGGCGCCGGATCGAGTTGTAGCATTGACGTCGATGTTACGACCAATGCCACGGGGCTCTTCGCGAACACTTCGGGTCAGCTATTTAGCGGTCAGGAGTCCGCGGCGATCGGTTTTGCCACGGCGCAGTTGGATGTTCCGGTCAAGTTTTTGGTTAAGAGTTTTACCGACGACCCGGTCCTGCCCGGCGATACGGTGACCCTGGAATTTACGCTCACCAATCTGGATCGAGATGACCCGGCAACAGGCATCTCGTTCAGCGACGACCTGGACATCACACTCACCGGCCTGTTGGCCACAGGCCTGCCGTTCAGCGCCTGCGGTGGTGCGGTATCCACGCCCGACGGAGGCATGACCATCGAATTCAGCGGTGGCAGTCTGGCTGCCGCGGAGATCTGCCCCTTCAGTGTCGTCCTGGACGTACCATCAGGAGCGACCCCGGGAAGCTACTCCAACACCACCAGTGGTGTTTTGTTCGATCCCGAGAACTTCGAACCGGGCGCTACGGATGAGCTTGTCGTTACCTTGGCCCCGACCTTCACCAAAGAGTTCCTGACCAACCCGGTGGGCGCCGGGGGAACGACCACCCTGCGTTTCACCATCACCAACAACTCGACAGATACTCTCGACGACATTGCATTCGTTGACGTGTTAAATGACGTGCTGCCCACGGCTTCGGTTGTTCCGGCTAATCCAGTCTGCAATGGAGGGACAGCTTTTTACACGCCGTTCATCGATGGGAGCTTTGGTAGTCCCAACGAGCCGGCGAGGTTCACAGTCACCGGCGCCAGTCTCGGCGCCTCGGAATCGTGCACCATTGACATCACACTGGACGTGGTCACTAATGCGACGGAAGGGACCTATCCCAACTCCACCGGTCCGATCACCGGCCTCCTTGGCGGGTCAGAGCCGGTCGAGGGCTTTCCGGCATCGGATGATCTGGTGGTTATCGGCGGTCCGTCGCTGATCAAAGAATTCACCGACGACCCGATTGCTCCGGGCGACCCGGTGACACTGGAGTTCACCCTCAGTCACAGCGAGTTCGCGGCTGCCGGCGCAACCGCCATCGGCTTCACTGATGACCTCACTGCGCTTACTCCAGCCATTGCGGGGCTGGCAGCCACCGGGCTGCCGCTCACCGAAGCCTGTGACCCGGATGGAGCAGGCGGGAGCCCCGGCACCGGTACGCTCTCCGGAACAACCGTCTTGACCTTTTCGGGGGCCTCGTTGGCGCCCGGAGAGTCCTGCACGTTCTCGGTGGCGCTATCCGTTCCCGGCAGCGCCCTCGCGGGTTCTCACGCTAATGAGACCAGTATCGTCACCGCCACGGTGGGCGGCATCGCCGTCACCGGAAATCCGGCCACGGACGATCTCAAGATCGACGGCCTGATCCTGACTAAGGAATTCACGGACGATCCGGTAATCCCCGGCGATACCGTGGATCTTAAATTCACAATTGAAAACACCTCCGCCGGCGAGACGGCCACAGCCATAGTCTTCCAGGATGATATGGACAATATACTCGGCGGCGTGCCGTCCATTACGGGAGACGGAGTGACGGTTAACGACGTATGCGGAGCCGGAAATGGCACCGTGTCCTGGTCCGCAGCCAATACGCGTATGACGTTTTCCGGGGGCACCCTCGCACCGAGCGCAATATGCGTATTCACCGTCACCTTAAACGTGCCCGCTGCGGCGGCATCGGGCACCTATGTCAACTCGACCGGTGGTGGAGCTTCACTCGTTTTCTCGGCCTCGATGTCGGGTAGCGGCGGTACCGTTGCGTTTGACGAGGCGTCGGACGAGCTGATTGTCGCTTCGGATTTCCTGTCGCTGACCAAGGAATTTACCGATGACCCGGTATTGCCCGGGGGCACGGTGACCTTGGAATTCACCCTGACCAACCTGGACGGGGCTCAGACCGCATCGGATATTGCATTTACCGACGACCTCGACACGGCCCTTACCGGGCTGGTGGCCACTGTTTTGCCTTCGGCGGGCACGGCCTGTAATGGTACGGGCACCCTCGCCGGGACCGGCCTGCTGACGTTTACCGGTGGCAGTCTCGCGGCCGGGGCATCTTGTAGCTTTAGCGCCACGCTTACGGTGCCCCCCAGCACCTTCCCCAGCAGTTACGTCAACGCGACTGGTGGAGTGACGGGCACCATGGGCGGCTTGGCCGTGACCGGTGATCCGGCAACCGATGATCTTGTAGTGGCATCGGTGTTGCCGATTTTCAGTAAGACGTTTACCGATGATCCCGTGTCCCCGGGCGGTTCGGTGACTTTGGAGTTTGTAATCACCAACCCGGATTCCGTAAACGCCGCCACCGGGATTGCGTTTACCGACGATTTAGCCGCAGTGGTGCCGGATCTGGTGGCGATTGGACTGCCGCAAAACGATGTTTGCGGGGCCGGTTCATCGCTTAGTGGAGCGGGTTTACTCACGTTTACGGGTGGTCTGCTTGCAGCCGATTCGTCGTGTACGTTTAGTGTGACGCTTGAAGTCTCCGCGTTTGCCCTGCTACGTACTTCGACCAACAACACCAGTCGACTGTCGACGGCCGAACTCGGCGATGCGGTGGATCCCGCTAGCGACGACATCACCGTTGCCGGCGATGTCATTCTGCTCGATACGGATGGAGACGGTATTACCGATGTGGTTGAAATCCTGCTGGGCCTCAATCCCAACGACCCGGACACCGATGCTGACGGTACCCCGGACGGCCTGGAAGACGGCGACGGCGACGGCGTCAGTAATATCGGTGAACTCGGGTTGGGTTTTGACCCGGATAATACGGGTTCGACCCCAACGCCCACCTATCCCGATGTGGACGGCCTGCATCCGCAATTCTTGGAGATCGAAATTCTGACCGCTAAGGGTTTCTTCTCCGGTTGCGACGGCACGAATTTTTGTCCAAACGAAATCATTGTGCGTGATGCGGCGGCGATCCCACTATCCCTGGCGTTCAATGAGGCAGCGGGTTTTGGACTGCCGGTTGGTGCCACCGGAACGGTATTCGATGACATCCTAGCCGGCGAATTTGGTGCCGATGAGGTAGAGGACCTGCAGGCAAACGGCGTCAGTGTTGGCTGTGCCGGGACTGCAGGTTTACCTGGGTTTCTATATTGTCCGAACCAAGTGGTAACGAAGTCCTCGGCGGCTTTGATGTTGCTAACCGCCGAATCCATTGCCACAGGGGGAGCTATTCCGGTGGCTGGGACAAGCCCATTCGCGGATGTGTTGTTAGGGGATTTTGCGGCGGACGCCATCATCGAGTTATTTGCAAGGGGTCATACCGAGGGTTGCGACGGTAACGCAATTACCCCGCCGACACTATTTTGCCCGCACGAAGCAATGACCAAGGCGAGCTTTGCCAAACTGTTGGTCTGGGTGTTTGGTCTCACGCCGCCTTAGGCTTAAGAGAAATGAAACGGCTATAGAACTTGAAAGTTAAAACGAGGGGCTTTCGAGCGGTGTGACCGGAGTCCTCGCAAAATCCCTAATACATTATTTGCTGAAAATTAAACCATGAGCGACAAGATGCGAGACCTGCAAAAATCTGAGCTAAACCGTACGACCAGACGGCGACAGTTACTGAAAGGCCTGGCGACGGGCGGTGGTATCGCGGCCACGATGAAAACGTTGCCCGAAGGCTGGACAAAACCAGTTGTGAAATATGTGCTGTTACCAGCCCATGCCCAGACCTCCGTGATTCCCCCAATAGTGTTTACCCTAACCTGTCAAGTGGCTAGTGGACCGGCTGGCGATCCCACTGCTCCAGGGCCCGATGTGGACACTAACCCACCAACAATCGTAGATCCTCAAGCCGTCGTCACTCCGGCGCCTGGAGGGACTGCCATGGTGTTTGTTGAAATCTTCCGCAATGGTGCGTTATTCAATTCACTCAATCAGGACATTAGTTCGGGTATGAGTGCAGGGCTCGGTTTTTCTTCGGGATCAACTGGTCAATTGGAAGTTCGATATACGTTTTCTGGCATGACGTGCTCATTGTTTTGGAATTGTGTAGATATTCCGTAGAGTCATTAGTTAACGCGACGCTGATTCAATTAGCGTATATTTACCAACAGTCGCCTGTGCGTGCAGCACCCTACCAAAACCCCGGCGACAACAGTACGATACCGCATCTGCGCCGATCCGAACCGCCGCAGTGGGGAACCCGTACAAGCAAATCAAGAGGTAGTTATGAAACTAAACGATACTTCATTATTCCGTCAGCAATGTTACATCGACGGGCAGTGGCTCGATGCAGACGGTGGTGCAACCATCGACGTGACCAATCCGGCGGACAATAGTGTACTGGGCACTATTCCGAAGATGGGTGCGGCCGAAACTGCGCGCGCGATTGCGGCGGCGAATACGGCATTCGCGACATGGCGCACCCTTACCGCTAAGGATCGAGCCAGCAAATTGCGACGCTGGTACGAATTAATGCTGGAGAACCAGGAAGATCTGGCGGCGTTGATGACGGCCGAGCAAGGCAAGCCGCTGGCGGAGGCCCGTGGTGAAATAGGCTATGCGGCGTCGTTTATCGACTGGTTTGCGGAGGAGGGCAGGCGTATTTACGGCGATACGATCCCGCCGCACCAGGCCGATAAGCGCATCGTCGTGATCAAAGAACCCGTAGGCGTATGCGCCGCCATCACGCCATGGAATTTTCCGACCGCGATGATTACGCGTAAAGCCGGCCCGGCGTTGGCGGCCGGATGCACGATGGTGGTGAAGCCCGCGACGGCGACGCCGTATTCGGCGTTGGCATTGTGTGAGCTGGCGGAGCGCGCCGGTATCCCGAAGGGCGTGCTGAGCGTGGTGACGGGCTCGTCGGCGGCCATCGGTGGGGAAATGACGTCCAATAAGCAGGTCCGCAAACTCACTTTTACCGGTTCTACCGAGATCGGCAAATTGCTAATGGAACAATGCGCAGGCACGGTCAAAAAGATGTCGATGGAGCTGGGCGGTAACGCACCTTTCATGGTGTTCGATGACGCCGACCTGGATGCGGCGGTAGAAGGTGCGATCATGTCCAAGTACCGCAACGCAGGGCAGACGTGCGTGTGCGCGAATCGCCTACTCGTGCACGAAAGTGTGTACGATGATTTTGCCGCGCGGCTTGCAGGCAAGGTGGAAGCGATGAAAGTCGGTGACGGTACTGAAGAGGGTGTCGTACAGGGGCCGCTCATCGACATGGCGGCCGTGGAAAAGGTCGAAGCGCATATTTCCGATGCCGTCAACAAAGGCGCGAGTGTGGCGGTCGGCGGCGCGCGGCATGCGTTGGGCGGCACCTTCTTTCAACCCACCGTACTTACCAATGTGAAAACCAATATGGCCGTCGCGAATGAGGAGACCTTCGGTCCGGTCGCACCATTGTTCAAGTTCGGATCCGATGACGAGGCCATACGAATGGCAAACGACACCGAGTTCGGGCTCGCCGCGTATTTTTATAGCCGCGATATTGGCCGGATATGGCGGGTGTCGGAGGCATTGGAATACGGCATCGTCGGCATCAATACCGGCATCATTTCCACCGAGATCGCGCCGTTTGGCGGCATGAAGGAATCCGGTATCGGCCGCGAGGGCTCCAAGTACGGGATCGACGAATTTCTCGAGATCAAGTATCTGTGTATGGGAGGGGTGGACAGTTAATTCGCCGCTCCGCGAACGCAACCCGACACCGTAGGCCGGCTAGAGCCAACGGCGAAAGCCGGCCTGCGGTTTGGCGTGTGTACCGCTAACCAGTGTTACGCATACCTGCGGCAATGCCGTTAATGGCGATGAGCAGTGCGTCCAGCATGGCGCTCTCTTCCCCGCCGCGTGCCCGCTGTAATAATTCGATTTGCAGGACATTGAGCGGATCGACATAAGGGTTACGCACATCGATCGAGCGGCGCGTAACCGGATCGTGGGCCAGCGGTGTGTCGTGACCGGTGACCGCCAACACCATGGCGCAGGTGTTGGCGAACCGGGTACGCAATTCGACACCCAGTGGTTGCAATTCCACCGGCACGAGCTGCGTGTCGTACCGCTCGGCGATGGTGGGCTCGGTTTTGGCGAGCACCATTTCGATGAGGTCGAGCGTGGTGCGAAAAAACGGCCAGCCGTCCCGCATTTCCAGTAAATCCGACCGGCGGCCTTGTTCGATGGCCGCGGCGAGCGCGTCGCCTGCACCAAGCCACGCCGGTAGCATGAGCCGGGTTTGGGTCCAAGCGAAGCTCCACGGAATCGCGCGCAGGCTGTCGATGCCGGTTTGTTGGCGCCGCCGCGCGGGCCGGCTGCCGATATTCAGATCACCGAGTTCGCGTTCCGGTGTGGCGTATCGAAAATACTCTACGAAATCCGGATGACCTTGGACTATGTCGCGATATGCCGCCACGGATGTGGTCGTTAATGTATCCATCAACTCACGCCAACGCGGCTTCGGTTCGGGCGGTGGTATTAACGATGCTTCCAATACGGCCGAGGTATATATTTCGAGGGTTCGCAACGCGATATCCGGTAAGCCGTATTTGGCATCGATGACTTCACCTTGCTCGGTGACCCGTAGCGTACCGTTCACCGAGCCTGGCGGTTGCGACAGGATAGCCTCGAATGCCGGCGCACCACCCCGTGCCACCGTGCCGCCGCGACCGTGAAAAAGCGTAAGACGTACGCCGTGTTTTGCGCACACCGCGACTAAATCCTCCTGGGCACGGTACAACGCCCACGCGGCCGCCAATTGGCCGGCATCCTTTGCGGAGTCGGAATAACCAATCATGACTTCAAGTTGATCGCCGATGCCGGCGCGATAATCGGGAATAGACAACAAGCGGTCGATGCAGTTGGCCGCACCCTCTAGCGCATCGAGGGTTTCAAACAGTGGCACGACCCGTAACGGCTTAGTTGCCCCAGTTTCGCGTTGCAGCAGTTGCACGGCCAGTACATCCGACGGTGTGCAGGCCATGGAGATCACATAGGCGCCGAACGAATCGGCCGGTTGCTCGGCGACCACCGCCAGCGTATCGAGCACATCTTGTACCCGCCGGCGTGTCTTCAACAAACGCGGTACTAACGGGCGGCGTCCCGCTAGCTCGGTCGTCAGAAACTGCTCTCGTCGCGCTTCATCCCAACGCGCATACGCGCCGAGTTTGAGATGGCGGGTGACCGCATCCAGGACCTCCGTATGGCGCGCCGCTTCCTGGCGGATGTCGAGCCGCACGAGATGCAATCCGAAACACGCGATTCGCCGGATAATATCGAGTAGGCGGCCGTCGGCAATGACACCCATACCGCAGTCGTGCAAAGACTGGTAACACAACATAAGCGGTTCGAGTAGCCGAGCCGGGTTTTTGTATGCGTCGTCAGTCGGTATTGCAGTGCCTTGCAGTTGGGTGCCCGCATATTGCCTGGTTGCATCGAGCCGGTTCAAAACGTTCCGTAGCAGCGCGCGGTAGGGTTCCTTGGCGTTTGCCGTGCGTTGTGCCAGCGCAGGTGTGCAGCGATTCATCGACAACTCGCCGCGCAGCACGGCAATCTCGCGCGAGTACAAATCGGCCGCTATCCAACGCGACATCCAACACACTTCCCGGGTCACGTCTGGCGTGACATTAGGGTTGCCGTCGCGGTCGCCGCCCATCCACGACCCGAACCGAATCGGTGCGGCATCCAGCCGCAAGCGCTGGCCGCCGTGTTCGCGTAGTAACCTGTCGACGCGCCGCAAATAACGTGGAATCGTATCCCACAACGTTTGCTCGATGATCGCCAGGCCGTTGCGGGCCTCATAGGCAGGCGTTGGGCGCTCGCGGATAATCGTATCGGTCTCCCAGATTGCCGTAATCTCGCGGCCCAATGCGGTCACACAATCGCGTCGTTCTTCGGTGGTTAAGTCCGGGCGGTCATGTTGTGCCAACAATGCGGCGATGCGTTGATGTTTTTGAATCATCGTGCGCCGCGTGACCTGCGTTGGATGCGCGGTCAGTACCAATTCGATGTCGAGATCACCAAACGCGGTAAACATTTGTTCGGGCTCAAGGCCATGGTCCAGCAACCGCGAAACGATCGCCTCCAGGGATCCGGGTTGCGGCTCGGCATCGGGCAAGCTCTGCCACTCGCGGCGCCGTCGAATGCGGTGGTGTTGCTCGGCGATGTTCGCGAGGCTTAGAAACTCGCTAAACGCTCTCGCGAGATTAGCCATGTCTTCGGCTTCGAGGTTAGCGAGTCGCTGGTGCAGGCGATCCGCGCCGACCCGGTCGCTTTCGCGTGCCGATTTTGCGACCTGGCGAATGTCTTCGACGAGGGCGAATAG
>JAOTWM010000532.1 GCA_029862885.1 Gammaproteobacteria bacterium | reverse complement strand
TCCCAGGACAATATCGTGTCGCTGAAAGAAACGGCGAGCCTTCTCGAACGGCACGGTTTGCTCGTCGATCAGGTTAGCACCGCAGGCGACGGCGAGTTGCTGGTCTAGTTCGATGGGCCAACTGAAGGTGATGACCATCGTCGGCACCCGGCCGGAGGTGATCAAGCTGAGCCGAGTGATCGCAGAGCTCGAGAAACAAACTGACCATGTTCTCGTACATACGGGTCAAAACTACGATTTCGAGCTCAACGAAGTATTTTTTAAAGATCTCGAACTCCGCGCGCCCGACTATTTTCTGGGCGTGAATGCAGAATCCGTCGCCGAACGTATAGGATTAACCATCGCGCGCGTGGATGAGATTCTAGGGCAAGAGATTCCCGACGCAGTTTTGTTTTATGGAGATACCAACAGCTGCCTTGCCGCTATTTCAGCAAAGCGCCGGCAAATTCCTGTCTTCCACATGGAAGCGGGCAATCGTTGTTTCGACGAGCGAATACCGGAAGAGATTAATCGGCGCATAATCGATCATATAAGCGACATCAATATGCCGCTGACGGAACATGCGCGTCGCCATCTTCTTCGCGAAGGCATTCGACCGGAGACGATTATCAAGACTGGGTCCACGATGTCGGAGGTGCTTGCACACTATCACTCCGCTATCGACCGCTCTGATATCCTGAAGCGACTCGGCATCGAGCCCCGTCGCTATTTTCTGGTAAGTGCGCATCGGGAAGAAAACGTCGACGACGAGGGAAACTTTAAAGACCTGCTGGCATCGCTCGAAGAAGTGCAGACCGAATTCAAAATACCCATCATTTTTTCAACCCATCCAAGAACGCGGCTACGGCTGCAGCGACTTTGTCCGAATCCACAGACGAATGGTATACAGTTCTTAAAGCCCCTAGGATTTTTGGACTACGTAAAGCTTCAGACGCAGGCCTGTTGCGTACTTTCGGACAGTGGGACAATTACGGAAGAGGCCTCGTTGCTCAATCTGCCGGCAATCACCATCCGTCAGACTCATGAGCGCCCTGAAGGCATGGACGAGGGCATTCTAATCATGAGCGGTCTCAAGCCCAAGCGTGTAGTTCAAGCGATTCACGTTGTTGTGTCTCAGTTCGAACGAGATGACTATGAGCCGGGGAGGGTGTGCGACTATGATGGTGGGAGAGTCTCGAAAAAGGTCGTGAGGATAATTTACAGCTACGTCGACTACGTCAATCGTACCGTGTACGGGCGCCCGTGACAACGCTCTCTTAACCTAACACCATCGCCAGTCCGATCTGCTGCTGGAAATTAGGCCGACGGGGTGTGCTTGGGAGGGGGTGAGTATATTCTTTGATTACATTTCAGGAATCCGCAATGTGTCCCATGCCGCCAATGTAATTAACTGGTTGATGTACTCGTTGTGCAAGGTTCTGAGGCATCGCGGCGCATTCCCCAATCACAGGTCAATTAAGAAGGTGCTCCATATTTGTACTGCAGGACGCGGCAAAGTAGTGGTCGATGCCGGTTCGGGATTGGAAGCGGGCGCTCAATCAGCTAATGTTCCTGGTCGGAGATTGCGTGCCTTTTTTAATTCTTTTAAACAGAAAACTTGACACTCTACGTCTTTTCGATAAAGACGTGATCTTTGATTGAGACAATTACTTTCACTACTCCACCGTATTTACTACACGTTGCCAGATAGATGCTGAAAACATGCTTGAGCTATTGGAACTAGGCATCGAGATCCGGCGTTCGACGGGTATTTTAGTCTTTGCGCGATGTTCCCGCTTTTACGGCGTGATGCGCGCATGCTGACTTTCGTAACCTGCAGATGCCTGCCTCCGGTCGCTCAACGGTTGGATAGAAAGTTTTGGGGTTTCTGCGCGTTCTGGATAATGCGTCCGTGCAGCGCGCGCATGGGTTTGAACGCTTGACCGCCTACCGCATGGTGGACGGGATCCCGTCACTCTTTCGATGGCATCTAGTGGTCGCCTGATTGCTATGGATTGCGTGGACACGGCTCTAGTCACTGGTGCAACCGGATTCGTTGGACATGCGCTGTGCGAAAAATTGACCGGGCGGCATGTTTGCGTGCGCGCACTTGCTCGCCACCCAATGAAGGGTCCGTGGGAGCAGATGATTGTCGCAGACATCGGGGCGACGTCGATTCCGGGCGAAGCCCTTCAGGGTGTTGATACTGTCTTTCATCTTGCCGGCAAAGTTCACGCTCTCACAGAAATAGGTCGCAACGAGTCCGAGTACCAATGCGCCAACGTGGAAGGGACCCGCAACGTTCTCGAGGCGGCTGTCAACGCCGGGGTCCAGCGCTTTGTCTTCGTGAGTAGCGTCAAGGCGGGCGGGGAGTGCGGTGATATGTGCCTCGACGAAGCCATGGAAGACAATCCGGAAACGCCTTACGGTCGCAGCAAGCTGGAGGCGGAGCGCCTGGTTTTCAAGTACGCCCGCAAGCACAATATGCACGCCGTCGTCCTTCGTCTACCCTTGGTTTACGGGCCTGGCCAGAAGGGCAATCTCGCTCGAATGCTGAAGTCGGTTGCCGCTCGTCGTTTCCCGCCCTTACCGGAATTCGGCAATCAGCGATCCATGGTTCACGTCGAGGACGTGGCCGAGGCAGCTGTTCTCGCTGCCCGGAGCCCCAACGCTAACGTGCAGACGTATATTGTCACTGACGGTCGTCCATATTCCACCCGTGAACTCTACGCACTCATGCGTGTTGCGCTCGGAAGAAAAAAGCCTCGTTTGGGTATACCTATTCGACTACTCGAAGCCGCAGCGGGCGTGGGAGATTTGGTGGGCAGACTTCGCGGCAGGCGATTTGTTTTCGATTCAGCTTCCCTGGAGAAGCTTAGGTTCTCCGCATGGTATAGCTCCAGAAAGCTCGAAACAGAGCTCGGTTTTAAACCGGTATATGACCTGGAGAAAGCGTTGCCGGAAATGATCGCCGAACTACGAGGTGGAAACGACCACAAGGCACGAGTAGCGCCGGCTTCGTGACATTTGCGATTTTATTCCTCTTGGCCGGAGTCGTATCCGTCAGTTTAACTTGGCTCCTGGTTTCAAGCCGACTCAAGCGCTATCTCATGGATCATCCCAATGAGCGGTCGCTGCACGATTTTCCCAAGCCGCGAATTGGCGGCATCGGGATCTGCGCTGGAATATTGTTGGCGTTCGTGGCAGGCCCTTTGCTGGGAGTCACGATATCATCAACCTTTGTCTTCCTTGCCAGCGGAACGCTCGTTGTGCTCGTCATCTCCTTTATGGATGACCTGAGATCGCTGCGTGTCGCCTTCAGGATACCTTTCCATTTCGTCGCCGCAGGGCTGCTCGTGGCTGCCGGGCTGAGTTTGAATGGTATTTCCATCGGTGGAATTGATCTGGCACTGTCAGCCACTGCGGGAGCCGTCATTTCCGTTCTCTACATCGTGTGGATGATCAATCTCTATAATTTTATGGACGGCATGGACGGATTCGCCGGGGGCATGGCGGTCATCGGCTTCGGGGTGCTGGCGCTGCTGGCGGAAACCGCTGGCTCTGCGGCCATCG
>JAOTWM010000073.1 GCA_029862885.1 Gammaproteobacteria bacterium | reverse complement strand
TCCTACGCAGCCTGTTGTTGAATGTCGTCGACAATCTTGCCGTCCAGCATTTTGATTAATCGTTTTGCATAGGACATGACGCGTTGGTCGTGAGTGGCGATAATGAATGTGGTGCCGTGATGCTCATTCAATTCAACGAACAACTCCATCAGCGCGTCTGAAGTTTTTGAATCAAGATTTGCGGTCGGCTCATCTGCGAGAACGAGTGTTGGTTTGGAGACGATCGCACGCGCGACAGCCACCCGCTGCTGCTGACCACCGGACATCTCGGCGGGCCGGCGGTTCTCAAGGCCTTCGAGACCAACCTCCTTCAGTATCGCCATCGATTTCTCGCTACGTTTATGCCCAGCGATGCCCTGAACCTGCATGACAAATTCGACATTCTCACGGGCGGTCAGCACCGGGATCAGGTTGTAAGCCTGAAAGACGAAACCGATGCGCAACAAGCGTAACTGCGCCAGTGCGCCTTTGCTCAGCTGATCGATGCGTCGCTCAGCCACCCAGACCTCACCGCTATCCGGAATATCCAGACCACCAATCGCATTCAGCAGCGTAGTTTTGCCGCCACCGGAGGGTGCGGACAGACATACAAAGTCGCCCTCTTCGATCACTACGGAAACGTGGTCAAGTGCCTTGATGTCCACGTCGCCCTGGCGATACGTTTTGCACACATCAATACAACGAACAGCAGCCATATCTATACCTTGGTGATTGCCTCGATCGGTTCATACCTGGATGCGCGCCATGCTGGCGACAAGCTCGCAAGCAAACCCAGGAAAAGAACGACGACGTTGGCTGTAACAGCATCTCTGAACTCGAGTGCTGGATACAGCGTACTGGCAGCGCCAAACATCTCCATGCCCTCGGCAACCAGCGAGATGTCGATGCCGCCCTTCAGGGGAACAACACTTACGTAGGCGAGCGTGTTGCCCAAAACCAGCCCGATGATGAGCAGCATGATGGATTCAACAATAATTTGTCCGAGGATGTGCGATGGTCGCATGCCGAGAGCCAGCATCAGGCCAATTTCCCGAACGCGCTCAAACACCGCCATTACCAGCGTGTTAACAAGTCCGAACGACAGCGCAAGGAAAACGACAATCATCCATACGAGGACGAAGCCGTCCATGACTCCCAGCATGCTGCCTAGGTATGCATTGAGGTCCTGCCACGGCAGGACCTCTACACCACCTCCGGTTATTGCTTTGATCTCGTTCAGTAATGGGTCTACGTCGCGATAGTCAGTGCCGAGCACCGCGACCTCACTAACCCGATCCCCAATGCCAAGCATATCCTGTACAGTCGACTTGCCGGCAAAGACCATGGTCTCTTCATAGGCTGCAAGGCCAGCTTCGAACAGACCGACGATGCGATAACCGCGATCTGCAATTTCGTTGTCGGGATCCTGGCTCATCACCACGATGCGCTTACCAAGTTCAGTATCCAGCTTTTCGGCGAGCTTGTGACCGATTACAACGCCAGTATCTGAAACTCCTTGCAGTGCACGCCCTTCTGTTACGAGACTACCGATCGCATCGATAGCCTGTTCCTGCAAAGGGTCTACACCGAATAAAGTTATGCCGCGGGATTCGTACTCGCTGGAAATGACCGCCGGCACGCGAACGCGGCTCGCCCAGGCATCGATTTTGGCTGATGAAAACTGCGCACTGATCTCGGCATCAGTCTGCGGTAGCAGGTTTGACACACTCGGGTCATCGCGAAAATTTGGATGATGAATCTGCACGTAACCTGGCAAAGCCTCAATGCCGTCTTTTACCATGTCGTTAACCATGCCGCGCATCAATGCGGTCATGAAAATCATCGCCCAGACGCCGATGCTGATTGCTGCCAGCATGATTATGGTGCGGCGGTAATTGCGCCAGAGATTGCGCCAGGCAAGCAGCGTGATGATGCCAAGCAGGCGCATTATGCGGCCCTCATCGCCGCAACAGGCTCAAGCCACCGGAGCCGGAGCGCGGGATATATGGCGGCCAGGATTGCGCCGATAAAAACGATCGTCGGACCCAATAACAATGTTGCGATCGTGGCCTGAGGATAGAACCTGTCGGGCAGATTGAAATTCGCCGCCATTTCATCCATGCCCGGGTAGCTGAATCCGTTATAACCGAAGTACATTGTGATGAGGCCTCCAAGCAGTGCGCCAAGCGCTACGCTGACCAGGCCCATAAACGCGGTTTCGAGCAGCACGATTCGCCCCAGCCGGCCAGGCGTCAGCCCCAGTGACATAACTACACCGAACTCACGGGTGCGCTCAAGCACAGACATCAACTGCGTATTGAGTACGCTGAATGCGACCAGCACAACGAGCACGCCGTACATGAAAAACGCGCTGCTTAGATCAGCCTGTATTGCCTGCCTCAGCCCCGGCTGCAATGCGTCCCAATCGTGCACGACGAGACCTTCATCCTTGGGCAGGAAGTTTTCGACCCGGGGTTTCAGGGCGTCGGTCGCATCGAGATTAGGCGCAGTGATTACGATTTGGTGTCCGTCGCCCTCCATGGCGAACACGTTCTGGAAGTGCCCGAGAGGGATTTCGGCGATACTACGATCCATGTCCGGTACGCCGGTATCGAATATCCCCACGACTGCCAGCACCGCTGCGGCAAACGAACCATCACGCCCGCTTCCGAGCAAAGTGATTTCATCTCCAAGTTCGACGCGCAGGTTTCTCGCCAGCACTTGCCCAATAACGATTTCTGCCGCATCGTTATCCTCTAAAAAACTGCCGGACCGCACCAATCCGGGAATGGTCGACACCAGAGGTTCGTAATCCGGATCGACTCCGAAAATCTGCACGCCGTAACTGCGCTCCTCGCTTGAAGCCAACGCAAACGCTGCAGCTCTTGCAGCGATTGTTTCCAGGTCAAGCTCTTGTCGAAGGTCCAATGCCAGGGAAGCCACATTCGGGATCGACTGCCGAATCCTTGCATCCTCTTTGTATCCCGGCGCCTGAACCTGCATATGACCGGTGAACGACTGCAGTGTGTTGTCGATCATCAGGTCGTATATGCCAAACTGAATCGAAATCATGAACACGAGCAAAGCATTTGAAAATACCATTGCACCGATCGTCAGCCACGTACGACGTGGCTGACGCCAGAGATTTCGCCAAGCAAGGCGCAGACTCATGTTCATCGCAGGAAGATATCCGGCTTTCTAGTCACGGGGGTTTCTGAGATTGGACAATGTAAACACGTTATCGCTGAGCTCGACATCAAATTCGACCGACTCAACCTTGATTTCCGTCCACTCATCCGGCTCAGCAACTTTCTCCATGCGCTGAACGACCGCAATGGTCCGTCCGCCCATCTGGGCAATCTCGAGTGTGCGGAGTGATTTGACCAGCGCGCCATCCTGATCATAGAAGCGCTGCTCAATCATGACGTTGTCATCGCGAATCTCTAATACTTCTTTTCCCCAGACAACCGCCGCATCCTCATGCGGCACAGACTGGATCTCATATACGGTGTGACCATCGACTTCGGTCTCACTAAGAATACTGTGGTCAAACTCTTCAACGATTTCGTCTGAATGGGAAACATCCTTGTTTGAAAAGTCCGAGCCCATCCAGCCCTGGCTCATCATCGATGACGGCACTTTAATGACGCGGTTCACTTTTGGCGAAAAAGTCCACATCTTGTTGCCATCCATCAGCGTGCCGTTACCACGATCTTTTCTCGGCTCAGTGACACGCACTAGCGAACGTTTTGCTCCCTGGGTCCAGGATCGCATGGACATGCTGCGCTCCCACTTCGGGCGATGAATCGTCATTGTTATTTCACTATGCGACGAAATGCCGCGCCAGTGATCTAGTGCGTCGCGCACAATCTGCTCGGCATCCCTGCTACTGCTGTCTGCGTTGGCCGAAATGGTTGCGGCGAAACAAATAACTGAGAATAGAAGTCGTAACATGCCAGTCATTCTAATAGTTCAGAACAGCAAGTGCCGGAGTTGACTTATTTGTGTTTTGTTTCAAAGATTCACGATACTTGTCTAGGCTTCGAAGTACAACGGCATTCGAACGGTTAAACAACCGCGCAATTTCAGCCAATGTGGCCACGCCATGGATCAGGGTATTATCTGCTATCTGCGAGCGCAGTATGGCATCTGGAAATACAGGCGAATATGTCATCCACGATATCCCTTGCCGATGAGGCTGAACTACACACGCCTTTGGAGATGAACTCGCCTATACGGACCTTCGCAAAGGAAAACTGTGGCCCAGTCTCGGCCTTATACGGGTCGAAAGTGAATATCCATTCGTGCATTTAATAGAATGGTCTGCCCCGCTTTGTTTCGCTGCTGGCCAGCGAACCGGATCGATCTTAATTCAATACAAACGCGGGGAAGCGATGCCTTTTAGAGGCATATCGGACCGACACACTCGTATTCAAGCACGGTGAACCCTCGAAACATATGCCACTGCGAATATCAAAGCGCCGCCTGACACTACATAAACCATGAGATCTTGCCCCAACGATAATTTTCTAATCCATACAATACCCCGGATGGCTCTCCCCGATCGCGTTTCCTTCAATGGATAAAGGGGTTAAACTTCTTATCCGTCAATCGATGGCGATGGATAACTCCCGCTCAATGCTCAGTCCGAGGCGACCACTTTGGCGTCGGGTGCCACGCCCGGCGCTACGCCGTCCGCCAGCAGAAACGTCGCCTCGGATGACGCGGGCGAAATTGCCCATTGGATTTCATCGCCCGCCTCGCCGCACTCGTACCCAAACCCTGCGTCAACCTCACCCGCTTGCACAGCGTGTTCGCTCCTTTATGCCCTGTGGGTGCAACAGTCAACACCGGGCACTGACTACTCCGGCCGGGTGTCGTTTGGTCTGACGCCGGAATACAACCTGAACCCAGATTGCAAACACCCCCGATACAGCCAAAAGTCGGCTGAATCACCGCTGCTCATGCCGTTACCAGACTCAGTTCCGACAGGATCCAATACCCTACAGGTTGGAAATCCACCGAATGCGGGGTTTATGCTTCCTATACTTTAGAAGCGTCAATGACATTCATTGGGACATTCGACCCCGGCCATACCTGGGTACCCTGGAAGTCCGATTTATGGACGCACAACCCACGATTTCACGTACTGTCGCATTAGCAGGATTCGTACGCGCACTCATTACAGAAAGTTACTGAGTGTTTGGTTGTGAAGCTGGCAGCTGAGACCGCAGGACAGGCAGATCCAATACTAGTATGAGGTAGAAAGTGCTTTCAGAAGGCAAAACCTGTTGCATAATCGATTGATGATGCTGCTGAACTTCAATGGCAATACAGGCGGATGACCGCTTGAGGCAGGTTTGCAAAACCACTTGATTCGACTGCTTAAGCGCTCTTGTGATCGACCGTGGCGCGTGTTCTCGTGAGTTCGCCCGAATTGCGAACAAAGAGCGACTGAAAAGGCTCGGCGAGCGTAAATACCCAAGGTAGCGTATCCAACGTTAATCGGTTCTTAAGAAATCGATCAAGTCAATTAGAATTATGCAGCCGTACATCCGCAATGAGTGGTAGATGATCCGAGGCGATACGGGTTAGTTCAGTGCCCGGTACCATACTATTAAGCACCCTGATATCCTGACTCACAAAAACGTAATCGATACGAATAATCGGATAACGTCCAAAAAACGTTGACTGTGGCGACTTCTTCTCGAGGACAATCTCTATATCCTTAAGACGTTGTCGTAAGCGTCGATGTACATACGAATTGGGTAGTGCGTTCAAATCGCCGCAAAGAATGGTCTCGCCCCGGCACAGTGGATGACCTAACCAATGTTTGCCCAGCAGGGCGTTGACTTGCGCACGCCGTTCTTGAGGTGATAAACCCAGATGAGTATTGAAGACATGAAGAGAACGTCCCTCGATTTCCACTTTGACCCATAATGCACCACGCGGTTCTGATGACGGCCTTTCGTCAAGACCAGGCAGTGGCCCGCTCTTAACGACGTGCAGCGGTAAATGTGTCAAGATCGCATCACCATAGCGTTCTTCTTCGATATGCATGGCTGGATGAAAGTGGAAATCCATTTCTAATAGTTGGGCGACGCGATGTGCCTGGTCGACACTATCAGTACGTAGCCGTTGTGCATCTAATTCTTGTAGCGCCACGACATCTGGTTGATAGCGTGCGATGACCCGCGCAATTCGCTCCGGCGCGATCTTGCCATCCATTCCGATGCAACTGTGCACGTTGTATGTCATGATGCGAATAGATTGGCGTGTGGTTGCTACTCGAGGCGATGATGTTTTAGCTAACTCTTTTCGGCCAAGGGTGTGTTGCGCGGCATGTCGTAAATGCATTGGCCGCAAATAGCCAGCCGCAGGGTCGGGTAGCACCGCGTCTTCGGGCAATAATGCAAACGATCTGGATTCTTCAGGTCCGATGCCGGCGTGGGAGCCGTTTTCGATCGGAAAGCTAAGACTGGGGCTGCCGTAACACCAACCGCAAATAACTAAATCACCGGCATTCGGATGTTGGCACAAGGCAATAAGATCTTGTGCGATCTCATCCAGAAAAGGGTGATCGGGGCCAAAAATAGTATTTCGGTCATTTGGCAACAACCAACGGCCATCGCGTGTACACGCCCAAACCTGTTGCTGATTATCAACAACCAAAACCAGCGGTACCATCGCGTTTCGCACTAGATTGTGAGCAAACTGGTGCGTTTCCTTTTCAGATAACTTGGTTGGCAGATAAACATGCCCTAATGGGCCCATCGCCGCGACAACCGGGGTCGAATTTTGGTTTAACGGTGCGTGTGTGTTTTGAGTGGGGAAAAGTCTTTGTATTTTGTTACCGCCTAACAATTTGGCCCGTTGTGTTGCGATACCTTGCGTGGTATGCGCTGAAACATGTTGTTTGTCATACATGCCAGTGTAGACTTCGGTTATTGCCTGTTCGACATTTTTTTTATACGCCTTGCGATAGGATACGGTTTCTTCTTGTCCGTGGTCCGAATACACCCAAATGTCGTAATGCCGTCGTGCGGCACCATGGGCATGACGCCACAGCCGTTCGATGGTTTTATCGATACCCTTGAGTGTCCAGTGTGCAAATTGTGATGCTGGGCCACGCCGATGCGCTTGTTCATCGTAGCCCAATAAATTTAGATGGACGATGGGCAGCCCCCGTGCAATATCAATGGTGGCGCCAATTCGAACCAATTCACGTAACAGGATACAAATGGCGACACGTGTTGGTACGAACTTAAGCTCCTTTACCAGATCGTTACCTTGGATTAACCCACGGGTGAGGTCCACGATGGCGAGACCTGATTCGATGATGAGAAGAACGAAGGTTCGGAGGAAGCTAAAGAAGTGAGTGATGAGAAACAAACTCAATACGATCGGGTTAGCGGCGCGTAGCATACTGCCCCAGCCCAGTGAGGACGGGCAAAAATGCGATTCCTCGGCACCGCCGGTATAGATATCACAATACGCACTGCCACCTGACAATAGAGGTTCCCCTTGTTTGCAGAGTTGTTGTTCCATGTCGGCGGCAGAGTGTGGTTCATACATGCATTCGACTTGCCCCGATTGGCGGTTCATAAAACTAAATGCAGGCACGGCGGTTTTGACGCCATAAAACAACTCTCCTTGTACGGCTGGTGTGCTCGTCGGCATACCACTGTACAAAGTGTGCAGACGATAGTGTTCGGAGTGCAACAGTTTATTCAGAAATGGCATTTCACCGTGTCGCATTGCACGTTCGAGTTGTCTCCGCGACAAGCCGTCAATTTGGATCATGATTAAACCGGGTGTAGTGGCAGGACCCATGTGGACAGGTAACGTGAGTAATCGAATCATCCACTCACTACGACTTAACCAGCGACGCAGTCTGCGCAGGAATTTCTCCATCTGGTAAATCATGGGGGCTCGCCCGGATAATTCATGAAGGGTTCGGACGGAAGGCGGATCAGGGCTAAGTAGTCGGCACAATCGTCCGCCGATGCATAGCCGTAGCTATGGATCAAGGGGAATCGTGCCGAATACGACGCCCGATTTGTCCTGAATCCGAACAGGACAAACTGTGTGGAGGCCCCGTGCCCTAAAATACGGCGCAACCGTTTCAAATATTGAGCAGATTTCCGGTACACGGTCCGCCTTCGTGAAATATCCGGGCTAGCTAACGCTTGGGGCCGCCCAAGGCGGTGCCGGCCGCACTCGCAACGCCCCGTAAGATCATCCACTCCGAGTCGATAAAATGCAGCGCACGCGTCCATATACCATACTCGGGATGACGGCCGCGCAGCTCACGTTGGCAAACCTGCCGGTACAATTCCAACGCCTTACGCGCCGATTTCTCTATCGAAAATTCATGTGCCGTTTTCACTGCGCCGTTAATCAGCATCTGCATCTCTTCATTTTTTCTAGATGCCATCCAACCCAAGGCAGAAACGAAGCTGTCTACATTATCGTCGTCCAGTAAGCGGCCGTTGATTCCATCTTGCACGACTTCACGTACACCCGATGCATCGACCGCTACTACCGGTACGCCACCGGCCATAGCCTCGGTCAGCACCATCCCCTGGGTCTCACTCTTGGACGCAAAGGCAAACACATCCATCGCAGCATAGGCGTTGGGGATTTGCGAGATGTTGAGTACTCCGGCGACATAAAGCCGATCGTTCAGCGATAGTCGATTAAAATAATCGATAATCTTCTGTGCTACCGGCCCTTCACCAATCAACAAGAAGCAATACTTGCGATTGTTGTTGGATTGACCGAGGAAGCTGGCGATGGCTTTGCTTAAGAATTCTAGGTTCTTCTCCTCGGCCAATCGACCAAGGTGACCAATCACGAAAGCACTCCCGGGGATGCCCATGGACTTGCGAAACAGCATTCCATTTCCCCGCCGAAAACGTTTGGTGTCGACACCCGTCGGGACAACGGCTATAGGTGTTTGTACTCCGCGTTCGCGAAGCAGCGTTGCGATGCTGTCGCTGGGTGCGAATATCTGGTCACAAACATTAGCGTAGTTAGTCGATAAACTGATGACAAAGCGTTTCAGTCTCTCCGAGTCGCCGGGAAGGTAGTGAGTATAGTTCTCGTACTTAGTGTGGTTGGTATAAATCAACGGAAGACCATGTGTATGCGCCACCCGTAATGCTGTGCCACCGATTAAAAAAGGATGGTGGGAATGGATAACATCCGGTTTGAATTTGTCGATTGCCGGTTGCAGTATACCCGGAACAGGTAGCGCTACTGAGAAATCGCTGCCACGGAAATGCTGGATAGCCGGAATGCGTATCACATCAGATTCATTATTCGGATCGACACCATCAAATGTTGGCGCCACTACCAATACGCGATGCCCGCGTTGACGATATTCTGCGCTAAATGCTTTGATGGAGCGTGCCACACCTCCGACGTGGGGGCTGAATGTATTGGTCATCATGAGGATATTCATGGGTTATCCTCCGCCGGATACATTTTTATCGAGTTCTGATTGTGTTCGGCGATAGCTGGCACAAAACCGGGAGTGCGAATTTCTAGCAGCGGTGAGGTATCGTGCCATACCGCCTGCCAGGCAACCGTGATGCTTCTCGTGTTGTCGCGCGCAGGCTCGATAGTCACGGTCACGGGCCCATGAATAGTCGGCGCCGGGCCAAAGAGTATCGGTTTCCCAGCCGCCAACCATCGTGGTGACACGCCGGATGCGAGTATCAGGCGCGTACCTTCTTCACGTACAAAACAGTTGCGCATCATCATTATCCACTCCGCGGATGCCCAAGCGTGATGCCCGTCTCCCATACAACCCCCACCGGTACGTGGGTGGATCGCTTCTGGCCATTGTCCGGTCGGCGATGCTAAGAGTGCCACCGTGTCGATTAATTCGGCGTAGCGCGGGTCACCGGCACGCAGCAAAACCTGAGCCACATGTAATGTGAGGTATGGGTTAATTCCGGAGTGAATCATGTCTTGGAAAAAGCCGCCTTTAAGAAAACATGTTTCGAGTAGGAAATCGATACTGTCTAACAATCTCGAATCCCGCGCGTCGAACAATTGTAGAGGGTAACCCGCAACGATAGAACCGATTGCACCGGCGTCCAGACGCCGGTACGGGGAGGCTGGCATCGCTCGGCGCTTCAGTTTTTGCGCAACTCTGCTGAGACTCTGCTCTACTGCCTGTAAGAAATCATCCGCTTGTCTTCGAAATTCAGTTTCGGACCGCATATCGCCATGTTGAGAAGCGAGTGTGGCAGCCGCGCGCAAACCGGCAATACCCCAGAAGTCATCCCAATAGTAATAATCATTGGGACCAAGGTGCTCTGCGCTGAATCCCGCAGGCAACAGACCAACGTGCAATGACTCCCTATCGCCGGTCAGCCGTTTGCGCTGGATCCATTTTGCACCCCGGTTCACCGACGGCCACCACTGAGGTTTTATGGGTCGGCCAGTGATCTGGCAAAAGCGATTGAACACCCACAACACTTCGCCGTTAGCATCCCACTCGCCCTCCTGGGAATGAAAGTAACCGTTTGCGCTTTGACGTTCTGGGAATGTATCCAATATGCGTTCGGCCCGCTCGGCGAGGCCGGCACACGATAAGGCATGTACGATAAACGTTGCGTCCCGAAACCAGAAACGTTTATAGGTATAAGGCCCGGGATAAACATCGCCGGGTGTGCACAGTATCAGACTGCATATAGCAGCGTCGTATAGATAGACCAGGTGTTCATCTGGATGTTGTAAACGGCAGTGACCTTGTAGATGTTCTGGCCACAACGATGCAGGCGTTGGCGTATTGTGTTTGGGCGCTTTCTGCTCCAGTGGAATGGTGATAGTTAGTTCTCGACTAGAATCTCCTGGTAGCCGAAACATGGCGGCCGCGGTGAGCATGCCGACATCGCATTGACCGGTGGTATCGTCTCGCGCGTCATGCAAGTCAATATAAACATCACCATGACGATAGTCGGACAAATGGTGACGATCGGCCGCGTGATCGAATCGCACAGAATATTGGTTATCGATCAGCCACGCATTCCGGTGCGTTGATAACGCTACTTCATGCACAAAACTAATACCCTCCGGGTTATAAGGTCGAATGGCCACAACTAACCAAGCGGGTTGCGAGGCGCTACCAGTTATTCTTAATCGGCATACCGGCTCTTCCTTACGAGACATCACATCTGCCCGGGTGTGCACTACCAGATCGTCCAGGTGAGCCTCGGTGACGACAGCATAATCCGCACCCAAGTCAAGACGTTGATCGCATGATTTGTTGCGGCTGGGCAACAAAATAGGCCCCGCATCGGCGACAATCCAGGTGTCGATGGACCACTTATCCCAAAGCGGAGTTAACAACCCACGCGGGTCGACGACCGGCAGGTGATCGCAATCCGGAACTCCAATCGCGGTCCAGTTGCGGTGGGTTACATTAATATGTGTCAAGGTAAACGCTCGGGGTATGAAAGCATCATCCGTGGGGTCGAACTGACGTTCTACCCAGTAAGGCCAAACCCAATCGAGGTTGTGTTGAATAATGCGACTATTGATTAGCCCTCGTGCATGAAATACCACGCCAGCGCGCAGCAACTCGATGGGCTCAGCGACTTCTGATGGTTGCGCAAATTTATGGATATGCGATAAGAGTGCGACTGGGTCGAGAAAGCCATGTGCCTTCGCGGCACTGCGTATGATGAGTTTCCACGGTAGCCAACTCAGTCTCATTTTGTACCCTGCGAGGATTGTGTGGAACTCAGATACCGTGCGAGCGCTCGTTGGGCCAGATGACTGATATACACAACTCCGATAATAGCGATGATTAAACCCCCTACGTATATTAACCATTCGACACCTGATCTGGCGTTATCCGATGTACCCAGCATAGCCAGATCGGCTGTAACGGAGCCGATATATACGTTAGTGATAGATATTGGCCATATGCCGAGAAACGTGCCAAGTATAAATCCACGTAGAGAGAACTTAGTCAGACCAAAAAAGTAGTTGGATAACTTGAACGGAAAAAACGGTATAAGACGTGTAACTAAGACGATCTTCCAATCTTCGTCCGCCAAGGCATTGTTGATCACACTAAGGCGTGGGTGGTTGCGTAGGAAATTGGTGGCGTTTTCACCGAGTAAGTGTCTTGCCAACAAGAACGAAATAGCGGCACCGAGTGTGGTCGCGACGACAACATAAATAGAACCTTTGACGACACCGAACAAGAAGCCCGCCCCGAGAGTAAATAACACGCCGGGAAACAGAAATATTACAACGAGCATGTCAATCAGAACAAACACTACTGGACCCCAGATCTTCACCGAGTCGATCCAACGTAACAGTTCCACTATCTCGTGCTGTAATCCGAAATGAAACAACAGGGCCAGCATCCCAATAACAAACAAACAACTTGCAGCAATACCCAACACTATAGAAGTTTTACTCAGCATAGTGCTACGCGTGTGACGCATGTGCATAACGGTGTTTTGACACAGCAGTTGGTTTTGGAATAGCCATAAATTGACACGCTAGCGTATAAGCCGTCATTGCCGCTTTGACGTGCATCAATTAGTAGTGTGAGAACATCATACTCCTAGTATGATCTTCAAAGGCTGAGGTGGTTCAATAGATTTGTACAACCCGGTTAAGGATAATTCACTTAACTGAGGTAAATAGGAATGGCCATACGAAATAGATATACGAAAGAGTTCAAATTGGATGCAGTGAGTTTGGTTATTGATCAAGGCCATAGTCCGGCGGAGGCTGCGAGAGGTCTTGATATCAATGCCAATATGCTGGGTCGCTGGGTAGAGGAGCATCAGTTGGGTGATGGGCAGACTTTTCGAGGGAACGGTAAATTGAACTCTGAGCAGGAAGAGATCCGGAAGCTCAAGCCCCAGGTGAAGCGTTTGGAGATGGAGAAAGAGATCTTAAAGAAAGCAATGGCGAAGCCATCAAACGCGTTATGAAGCTCAACAAGATGTTGTGGATTATGTCCATGTTTTATAATAGCTATCGACTGCATTCATACTTGTAGTATGTCTGCCCCAATGATATTGGAAACCAATCGATAGAGCTGAAAAAAGTTGCTTAACCGGGTGTCACAAAAAGATTGACAAGGTCAGGCCCGGTAAAAAAACGATCGTGTCTCCGATCCCAAACTTCGTAATCGACGCTATTCAGAAGGCCTGTTAAACCCCGTCCGCGGGTGTTTAGAAGAACTTGCAATCCTTGGCCAAATTCCGCTGTCAGAATTTTCTGAACGTACGTCGCGCCGGCGCTCGTCAGTTTGTCGGCAAACGCCGACGCACTTTTGATAATTGAGAATTCTTCGTAACATTCCAGATAATGGCTGCGCCAAAGATACGGACGCAGGTTTAACGCATCAAATTACATACGCGAAAATGCACCTTGATACGCGAGATTGTGAATAGTGAATATCGGTGCTGGGTGCTTCGGTAGCCTATCGAGTAGCACCGGGCCGAGGGCGGCTTGTCAGTCATTGCAACGAACGATTTAGGGTTGCCAATGTGGATCGGCGGTGTTTACCGCAAGTGCCAGAATAGCCTGACAGAAGACCGCGAAACGTAATGTGTTGTCTGATCTCAGCTATCCACACCGCTACCGCGTATGAGTTGTAGATGCGTACCATATATTCATGTCCGTGGTGGGCCGGCTTGGCACAGCAAACGGATTGTGGTGTCGCAACTCATCTGTTTGCCGCATATAGCTGACTTTCAATTGACATATGTCAATATCCGTGAGAGCACTTATCGTAAACTGTACACCATTAGCTAAGGATCCCCCGGTTGGTAGTGGCGCTTGTTGGATAACTTGGCGAAAGCGCAGATTCGCTTTATGGAGGTGGGTTGAACGTTACATGTGGATGCGAGTCGATTGGCGTTCTCTGCGGCGGGTAGTGACTTGCAGGACGTGGAGAAACTAGATCGGTTTCGTTTGTCGGTGCGCGACCCGGTGCGTGATACGTTAGCGTTGGTACTCGCTGGTGGCCGTGGTAAACGTCTTCAACCGCTGACGAATTGGCGTACCAAAGCGGCCATTCCCTTTGGCGGTAAATTCCGCATTATCGATTTTAGTCTTTCCAATTGCATTAATTCCGGTATACACCACATTGGCATACTGACGCAATACAAAGCACACACATTGATTCAGCATTTACAAAAGGGATGGAGCTTTTTTAATGGGGAATTTAACGAATATGTTGAGTTATTGCCGGCCCAACAACGAATTGTGAATTCCTGGTACCAAGGGACCGCCGACGCTGTTTATCAGAATATGGATATTGTTCGTGCGCACGGACCAGAGTATGTTTTGATATTAGCCGGGGACCATATTTATAAAGCCGATTACCGGCGAATGATCAACTTTCATATCGAAAACAATGCCGACATGGTGGTTGGTTGCGTCGAGGTGCCTTTGGCGACAGCTCGTGAATATGGCGTAATGTGTATCGAACATGACAATCGGGTGGTGGGCTTTCAGGAGAAACCGGAGCAGCCGAAAGCGAAACCCGATAGTCCAGCTATTGCGCTGGTATCCATGGGTATTTACTTAATCAACGCCGAGTTTTTGTTTGACCAGCTCACTCGAGACCATGACCAATCACAGTCTTCGCATGATTTTGGCAAGGATATTATTCCTGCGGCCATACGTGCGCATCGGATATTGGCCTATCCGTTTTTTGAGGCACAGGGGGATCACTATTGGCGCGACGTTGGTACGATCGAAGCATACTACGATGCCAATATGGAGTTAATCGACGTCACGCCTGAATTGAATCTATATGACGAAGACTGGCCTATATGGACTTATCAACAACAATTGCCACCCGCCAAGTTTGTATTTGACAATGACAGCCGTCGTGGTATGGCGGTCGATTCCATGGTATCCGGTGGCTGTATCGTTTCAGGGGCGACAGTGCGCCAATCAATTTTGTTTTCCAATGTCCGTGTGGGTGAGTGTTCGTGCATCGATGAGTCGGTAATTCTGCCCAGTGTCGGTATTGGGCAGCATTGTCGGATACGTAAAGCGATTATCGAAGAGTGTTGCGAAATTCCCGATGGCTGTATGATTGGATTCGATGCGGACAAAGACCGGCAACGATTCCATGTCACTAGTGAGGGTATAACACTGGTCACGGCGGAGATGTTGCAACAAAGACTGCGTAATGTCGGTTAGCGACGCCAGGGTCGACATTACGTGAAACATCCTTGTCTATAGCGAATGCCCACGGCAATAGAAGGCAACCCAGAATTCTGGCCGCATTACAATGGAGACTGTAAATTAAATTGTGTAACTGCTTATAGGCCGATAATCTCTATGATAAAGGAGAAGGTAAATGAGCAAAACCGAGATACCAGAAGATATCGCAGCG
>JAOTWM010000531.1 GCA_029862885.1 Gammaproteobacteria bacterium | reverse complement strand
TGTATTTCTACAGGCACGACGCGACAGTGCAGCTGCCAGGCGGTTTTTCAAACGGTTGCTTAGAGTGCATCGCGGCGAACCGAGGAAGATAGTGACGGACAAGTTGAGAAGTTACGGCGTTGCGCATCGAGACCTGATCCCTGACACGATTCATGACACATCGCAATATGCCAATAACCGTGCCGAACTTTCGCACCAATTGACGCGGGTCAGAGGGTATTGACAAGTTAACCGGCCCTGCCGGGTCATGCTCGGATGAACAGATCAACATCACTATTCAGTATGCCAATAACCGTGTCGAACTGTCACATCAATCGACGCGGGTAAGAGAGCGGGGCATGCGCCGCCTTAAATAGACACAGCAAGCGCAACGTTTCTTGAGCATTCATGCGGCTGTTCACAATCTATTCAATCTTAGTCGGAATCTGGTTTCGGCTAAATATCATCGATTGCTTAGACAACGCGCGTTTGCGTCCTGGGAAGATGCTACAGTAGTTTAAACACCGCCTTTCCTGGAGTTCACTTAGGCTTGACAGTTAACTTGTCGGTACCGCGCAGATAGTCGCCGCGCCGATTTTGGTGATTCAGATAGTAGGCATGTTCCCAGCAATGGATAGATACATCAGAACAACCGGCAACGGACGACGATGATGACTTAGCTCAGCCACAGCGCCCGGATTTTACGCCTTTCTAGTACCCTATTCGCCAGTGGCAAAATGACCCCCGGCATAACCGCAGGTTATTTCAATCGATGCCAGAAATTCCCAATATACACGCCGGTGTCATGATGGCTTTAACAGGTCTGGCGTTATTTTTGTTCTCGCGTGATCGAATTCCGCTCGCGACCTCATCGCTGGCTGTGTTAGGTATGATCGTTGTATTTTTCGAATTATTCCCATTCGCAGCAGGCGGAGAAGCTGTCAGCTCTCAGGTATTCTTTTCCGGGTTCGGACACAAAGCGCTGATTGCCGTCGCGGCGCTGATGGTATGTGGTCAAGGCCTCGTTTCTACCGGAGCGCTGGTGCCGGTTGCGCATGGAATATCTCGTTTGTGGAAATCTGCGCCTAGAACAACGCTCCTGCTGACGCTTGTTGCAGGCATGGTGGGTAGCGCATTCGTCAACAATACCCCCATCGTAATACTGCTAATACCCATACTTGCAAGGGTGGCGCACAAAATGGGGACATCGGCGGCACCATGGCTGATGCCCATGAATTTCTCTACCTTGCTGGGTGGCACAAGCACGACTATCGGCACGTCGACAAATCTGCTGGTAGTGGCTGTCGCCGCAGATTTGGGATTACGCCAATTTGGTATGTTCGATTTTGTTGTGCCCGCCGGTATTGCCGGTGGTATTGGCATTCTATACCTGTGGCTTATCGCACCGCTCTTGCTCAACCGGCCTGACAAAAACATAGCTCAGGTTACCGGCAGAGAGTTTATCTACCAATTGGAATTTTTGGCCGAAAGCGCTTCGGTGGGCAAAACAATAGGAGAACTGAATTCAAGTTTGGGCGGACTGCTGACGATTCTGCGCGTTCGCCGCAAGGGTCAGAAAGCAAACATAGCCGGCGCCGCCCCGCTACCGGATATAGACATCAAGCCTGAAGACCGATTAACCTGCCGGGGCACAGCCGATCAGGCGAAGGAAGCTGAGCATCTACTCGGTGCGCAGATTGTTGGCACCAGTGAAGACGATAATTTTGATGAGGATATTGAACTCGCGCAGATCGTTGTTATGGAGGGCTCGAATTTAGTCGGCCGGTCGGTGGATTCAACACGCTTCCCCGCACGCTACGATGTCACGGTGCTGGCGATCCATCGGGCTGCAAGGGGAATACACTCCCTGCCTGCCGGTGTCGGGGATGTGACGATACAGACCGGCGATGTGCTGCTCGTTCAGGCAAGCGTCGAAAACATTGAATCCATCAAAGCCGATAAATCGCTACTAGTGCTCGACGAGAGGCGCTCATTGCCCCAGCAGGGACGCGGCTGGATCGCTGTTAGCATATTGATCGGAGTTGTGGCGACAACAGCGGCAGACATTATGCCGATTGAAACCAGTGCGGTTGTGGGTTGTCTGCTGATGCTGATCACACGCTGCATTGACTGGAGTGACGTCACCATTGCTCTGTCGATACCCGTGATTATGATTATTGTTGTCAGTCTTGCGATGGGTTCCGCGCTGACCATAACCGGCGCAACCAAATACTTGGCTGAAGTATTTCTCTATCTAATGGCCGACGCATCACCAACTATGATCCTATCTGCCCTCATGCTGATGATGGCAATTTTTACCAACGTCGTATCAAACAACGCTGCCGCGGTCATTGGCACACCTATTGCTATCAGTGTCGCCCAGGACCTCGGCGCACCACCGGAAATCTTTGTACTGGCAGTGCTTTTCGGGGCCAACCTGAGTTTCGTGACTCCGATGGCCTACAAAACCAACGTACTGGTGATGAGCGCCGGTGATTACTCCTTTGGCGAATTCGTAAAGGTCGGGCTACCATTGGCTATCTTACTATGGCTTAGCTATTCGTATATTTTGCCCAAAATTTATGGCCTTTAGCACTTAACTTATTTTGCGACTTTGCAGTCGAGGGCATGAGATCAAAATCATGAATGACGCCGACAGATCAGTGCTGCCGCCGGTCCAGACTACCATTGATGGAAAATCGCGGCGCTGTGGCATAGGAATTGAGTTTATCGGCGTGGAACCAGCGGAAGCAGCTAGAATTGTAGCTTCGACCGTGCAAGGTGAAGTCAATAAGATGAGTGAATGTGAATACAAAATGACGGGTGATTCAGCTGGCGCATGGAAAGTCGAGCGCGACTCCGCGTTGAAGCAATCTTAGTTCTATCCAACAGATTCATCTTCTTTTAAATACCTGGCATTGCATCGGATGGCGCTGCGTCCAGCGCAGGCCACCCGAAAGCGATTGCAGACTGATCGACTGTTAGTTTGGAGCGGCTTCCTCGACCGCCTGGCCACCGAAGAATTGACGATGACCCAGGAGTTGATCGCCAATATGCTCGGCGTTCGGCGCGAAGGGGTCACGGAGTCGGCCGGGAAATTGCGGGACGCCGGTATCATCGAATACAGCCGCGGACATATCAAAGTGCTCGACCGGCGCAGACTCGAACAGCATGTCTGCGAATGCTACGCCGTGGTCAAGCGGGAGTTCGATCGGCTGCTTTCGGATATCCCACCGGGCAGAGCGTTTGCTTCAATCGTGTAGTTTAGTGCCTGAAACGGTAGCCCCTCGACCCATAACCAACGACGGCTGCCGCACACCTTTCGCCATATGTTCGCTACTGCACAGACGGCTCGGCCGAAATTCGGATAATCGGCCTAATGCCAACCAATCGCCTGCTGAGCAACCTTTGTCGCAGCGATCAGCGACAGCTGCTCGCAGCTTGTGACGAGGTCAATTTATGCATGGGCGACGTTCTCTGGGAACCGCACAAGCGCATTCGGCATGTCTATTTTCCGCTCGATTGTTTTATTTCCCAGCTGCTACCCGTTGATTCGCGAGAGCATCTTGAACTGGCGCTG
>JAOTWM010000530.1 GCA_029862885.1 Gammaproteobacteria bacterium | reverse complement strand
CACCAATCGCGCGGACACAAATGCACCGAGGGCGATAAAAAGGCCGCCGAGAAACGCCGGATTAATCCACGCAATATCGCCCAGTTCATCGACGTTACGCAGCAGAAATAACGCCCCTGCGCCGAATTGCAAAACAATCGCAAACCACTGCGCATATCGACGTCGCTGGCGTATGGAAATCCAGAGTATGCCGGCGGCTTCAAGTGCCCAAGCCGCGCTGCTCCAGTGCCCATCGAGAGAATAAGGAATCGCCAATGTCGAAAACACCACGCCAATCGCGAGCATCGCCTCCGCCAATAAACGCAGTAAGTCACCGCTGCGATTCCACAATAAACGTGCCAGCAGTACGTAATAAAAACCGATTCCGACGGTCGCGAGCGCAATCCCGTATTCCAGGTGTCGCACCATCGCCATTAACAGGCTGGATGCAATCACCGGAGTGCCAAACACCAAGGTGCCGTCAATCAATCCTTTCAGGTTATAGGTCTGTTTTAGCGCATACAAAACGCCGATGACGCTGTACATAAAGAAGAACAGCAGCAGAAACCCCATGGCCGGAATCAACATGTGGGTTTTGTAGCTAAATACGAACCACAGGGCGTAGACCGCAAATGTGAAGACAAAGCCAATCAGGTTGAGCAGACGCCAGGATTTAAACCAGGCGATAATTAAAATGGCTGCATTTAGAACCGCATAATAACTAAACAGTCCGACGTAGTTGCCGCTGCCGGAAGACGCCAGGAATGGAGCAAGAAAGCCACCGATGACCGCATAAATGGCCAGTGTTCTGGAATTTTGTAGGACAGCCAGGGCGGCGGTAAACACGGCGAAAGCCACGAGCAGGGTAAACGTCAACGTAGAAGGAATCAGGTTGGCTATGCGATAGGACACGAATATAGTGATATAGATAATGCCGATTCCGCCGCCTTGTAGTAACAACGCGTAGATCTCCTTTTTGTTCCTTAAACGCCAGCCCGCCACGAGCAAGGCGAATCCGCCTGCAGCCGCCCCAAGGAAACGCAGTTCGAGTGGTATGCGTGAATTTTCAGCGGCGTATTTCAGTAAAAAGGCGACCCCGAAAAACAGAATCAACAAGCCGACCCGCACAAACACATTACCATCGGTGAAATACGACCTGATGGTCTGTTTTGTCCGCGTCAGCAGCGCGCCGACTGCGTTGTCAGGCTGGTTATCAATTGGGCCCGCAGGCTTGTCAAAAGAGGGGCCGGGCTCGTCGACGTCGACCGGGACTTCGGCAGACAAAATTTTGTCTGGTTCGGCTGGTATACCTGCAGACTGGATGGCACCCGACTCAGGTGCGAGGATGTCGGAATGTTGCTTGTCGGTGTCTGATTCGGGTAATGGCCGTTCCTGCGGCGCACCCGCAAGACGTTCCGATAGCCTTGTTATCTCGTGTTGCAGGCCTACGATCTTACCGTCGGTCTGCCGCTGTAACGCAATCAGTCCGACAACCAGCCCAACTAGCAATCCGACTTCGAGTTCGAATACAGCCGTACCAAAAGCAACGGCAAGTACGGTAAAGACGAGGGGCATGATATTCATCTTGCTATTATAGCTGCTGTAAGGACAACGCCTCCTTGAACTCGGCCGGGGTATTCGGGAAGATACGGCGGGACAATCTGGCAGTACAATGCGCTGCTAGTGAGCAGTTAATAATCAATTTTACTCGATGAGCGAAATTACCGAACGTGGCGGAAGAACGTAGAGGACACGCCCGGCTGCTCGTGGCAGTCGATGCCAAGGTTAAACCCTTAGGAAACGCACAGTGGACTACCTGTAAGGTGAAAGAGATGTCCCGGGGCGGTGCATGTCTATCTGTGTCCGAGACCGTTGGCGGGCCCGGCGATCATATTGAGATCCAATTGCCGGGTCAAAAACCAGAAGGCTTGGTATTAGAGGCGGAAATTGTGCGGGAAGATATGCTCGAGTACGAAATCAATGCCAAGTTTCTGCCAAAGAATTCGGCTCAACAGGCAGAAATGGAAAGCCTGTTTGCCGTACTCTTAAGTCGTCATGGGGGGGGAAGAAGAGCACACGTTCGTATTGCGTATCGGCTCGACGTTCAGTACGGCAGTGAAGCAGAATTGAAGGGGATACTCGAAGATATTTCCGAAAGCGGTTTTTTGATGATCACCCTCGACACCATGCTCGAGATGAATCAATCGGTAACCGTGGTCATTACCCTCCCGGACGAATCGCTGCTCCCTTTCCGGGCACAGGTGGTTCGTCGTGAGACTATTTCCACCGGGTCGGAACCGGCAAACTGGGTGGGCCTGCAGTTCAGAGAACTCGACGCCGACGGCAAGAAACGCATCAGGGTATCGCTTAATAGGTTAATGAGTTTTGGGTAACGGCCCACGATCGACGGGTAGCGGCCCACGATCGACGGGTAGGGACCCATAGCCAAACAAACACAGATTTGTTCTGCGTGGGCACGGATAAGGTTTTGGAGAGGAAAATAAGTTTGTCCCCTTTCTCAAGAAAACAGCGCTAACAGCAGGTAGATGATGCCGATGATCGCAATACCGCCGACCATAGCGAGGCCAAACTTGTTCCACATGCTGAGGTCACTCCATAAATTCCACATATTCATCGATGGTTCTCCCGGTTTTGAGGTGTAGTGGTGTTGGTCGGCGACGCTGCATTTGACGTCATGTCATCGACCCAAAATAACGACGCTGGGTGGATTATGAGTGATTTTTCCAACTCGATGAACTCCCCGCTCGGTGAAATTGCTAAATGCCGTCAAATTTTTGTTGAATATCTAACTTATTGATTTAATTGGCGCTCCCTAGGGGGTTCGAACCCCTGTTACCGGCGTGAGAGGCCAGTGTCCTAACCGCTAGACGAAGGGAGCGGGCGCGTATCAATACGACATTACACGCAGGCGGGTGTTATTATAAGGCGTGTATCGGATTTACGTAACTTATCTCCGGCCCATATGAGCCGAACCGACCCCAGTCCACCGACGCCGTCCGCCACGTATCACCCCATCGAGTTCAGCGAGATCAGTCGCGGTGCTACTGAAGTGCTGGACAGGTTGAACAATGCGGGATATGCGAGCCAGTTGGTTGGGGGTTGTGTGCGCGATCTGTATCTTGGGCACAGTCCGAAGGACTTCGATGTGGCGACCGCGGCGCATCCTGAGCAAGTGCGCGAGGTGTTTCGACGCGCCCGGTTGATCGGCCGGCGCTTCAAGCTCGTGCACGTCCGTGCGGGTCGGGAAATCATCGAGGTATCGACCTATCGATCCAGCCCTGGCGCCGTCGCCCACGAGGATAGAACCGAGCACGGCCGGTTGCTCAGAGACAACGTCTACGGAGTGCAGGACGATGATGTCTGGCGCCGGGATTTTACGATCAACGCGTTGTACTACGATCATCGCAAACGTCATATTGTCGATTACGTGGGCGGCGTCGCCGATCTCGATGCCGGGGTAGTGCGGATGATCGGTAATGCTAAGGAACGCTGCCGCGAGGATCCCGTGCGGGCATTGCGTGCAATCCGGTTTGCGGCGGCGCTGGGTTTTGCGATCGATC
>JAOTWM010000072.1 GCA_029862885.1 Gammaproteobacteria bacterium | reverse complement strand
TTATCCTGGCAGTGTTGTTTTTTGGCGGATTATGGGGCGTTTGGGGAGTATTTTTTGCGATCCCTCTGGCTACCCTGGTACAGGCGGTGTTAACCGCGTGGCCGAAGGCCGCATCGGGCGCGGCGTCGTAAGTAGCCGCGATGCGGCAACCATAACCGACCGCGGAGTCATGGATGAGATTGCAGATAATCGGGCCGTCAAGGGCCGCGGCGCGGTATCCAATCGGGTCGGGCGCTTCGAGTCGTATCGGTATCAACCTACCGATGACGGTTGGAAGGCGGACGATGTGTTGGCCGACCCGGCGACGACCGTTTTTATCGACCACTCGCGCGGCATCATCGCTCGTAACGAGTCACCCGATTTGCCGTTCGAGCAGTCCATCAATCCCTACCGGGGCTGTGAGCACGGATGCATTTATTGTTACGCACGACCGACCCACGCCTACCTTGGTCTTTCCCCCGGTATCGATTTCGAAACCAAAATCGCAATTAAACCCAATGCCGCTGCGTTGCTAACAGAAGCCATCAACCGCCCCAAATACCGCTGCAAGCTGATTGCTATGGGCACCAACACCGATCCGTATCAGCCGCTCGAACGGCAACACTGCATTACACGCGGACTACTCGAGGTATTGGCGGCGAATCGCCATCCGGTTACATTTACGACCAAATCGAGCCTCATCGAACGCGATATCGATCTGCTGGCGCCGATGGCGGAGCGAAATCTGGTCCAGGTGTTCGTATCGATCACCACATTGGATCCGGATTTATCACGGCGCATGGAGCCGCGTACGGCAGCGCCACGGCGGCGCTTGCGTACGATTCGGCGCTTGATCGATGCCGGTATCCCCACGGGGGTCTTAGTGGCCCCGATTATTCCGGTGCTAACCGATCCCGAGTTGGAATCCATCGTCGAGGCCTGCGCGGCCGCCGGGGCTGTCAAAGCCGGATACGTACTGTTGCGGCTACCGCATGAGGTAAAGTCGTTGTTCAAAGAATGGTTGCAGGAGCACGTGCCGCTAAAAGCGGAGCGGGTTATGGCCCGGGTCCGCGACACCCGCGGTGGCCGCGAAAACGACGCGAAATTTGGCCGTCGCATGCGGGGTGCGGGCGAATACGCGAATTTGATTGCGCAACGGTTTCGCATCGCCAGCAAGCGGTTCGGTGTCGATCGGCCGATGCCGGAGCTCGATACCGCACAATTCACAAAAGGCACCGCCGACCGTACGCAGCTTTTGTTGTTATGATCCGTTGATCTCAACGCCGTCGTGCGGTTCTGCGCGACAAAGTGACCGGCCGCAAGGTATTCGGAAATTGTCACGAGCAGAAATTGCCGTTAGCATGTTCTGTGCAAGTTTAATTGGAGTTACTGGATGATACGCAAAAACGGGTCGACGCCACTCAATTTGTCCGCAGTGTCAGGCCGACTCGTAGGCTCGCGGCACGGTCCCATTGCGGAGCGGTGGTCGTCTTCGGCTTCATGGTCTTGGGAGCGCGCCGGATTGAAAAATTTTTTGGCGTTCGTCGGCAGCCCGCCGATCCAGGTGCGGCTATGGGACGGTCATGTTGCGGAACCGGATGCAACCGTTCCAATTGCCACCGTCGACATCACATGCCGAGCAACGTTATGGCGGTTGCTGATATGGCAATCGGCTGCGTTTGGCGACGAATACAGCATTGGTCGGATTCGCGTTGACGGAGACCTAATCGGCGCGTTGACCGCCATCGCGCAGGACACCAACGTAACGACCAAATCGACAGTCTACAAATGGCTATACAAAATGACGCAGCGGCCGCCCCGACTCAATTCGTTGCAGGGCTCGCGCCGCAATATTCAGCATCACTATGACATCGGCAATGATTTCTATCGGTTGTGGTTGGACCGGGAAATGCAGTACACCTGCGCGTACTTTCCGACGCCCGATCTCAGCATAGAGCAGGCACAACAGGAAAAGATGCACCACGTTTGCCGTAAGCTTCAGTTGAAGCCGGGCGATCGCGTTGTCGAGGCAGGCTGCGGTTGGGGATCGTTGGCGCGATTCATGGCCAGTAACTACGGAGTCAACGTTACCGCCTATAACATCTCCAAGGAACAAATTAAGTTCGCCACCGAATCCGCCGTGCGCGAGGGGTTGAGTGATCGGGTCACTTATGTCGAGGACGACTACCGTAATATCAAAGGCGACTTCGATGTGTTTGTTTCAATTGGAATGTTGGAGCATATCGGGGTGTGGAACTATAAAACCTTGGGTGAGGTCATCGGCCGCTGTTTGCGGCCCGGCGGTCGGGGTATGATCCATACGATTGGGCGTAACAAGCCTCGGCCGTTGAGCGCATGGATCGCACGGCGCATTTTTCCGGGTGCTTATCCGCCGACGCTGCGGCAGATGATGGATATTTTCGAGCCTACAAATCTCTCCGTTTTGGACGTCGAAAACTTACGCCCGCATTACGCCAAAACCTTGGAACATTGGTTGCAACGATTCGATCGCTCCGAATCGGAAATTACGGAGATCTTCGATGAATATTTTGTGCGGGCCTGGCGTCTGTATTTGTCGGGATCGATCGCGGCATTCCGCGGCGGTTCGCTGCAATTGTTTCAAGTTGTGTTCGCGCACGGTGCGAACAACGACGTGCCGTGGACTCGCCAACATATCTATCCGTAGCGTCCGCTTTATTGGTGATCGGCCCACCGGTCCAATTTAGAATGAGTCGATTGGATGACGACAGACCTATGCGAAATGCCGCAATCGACGATCTACCGAAATTGGCGTCGGTGGTTCGCCGTTTCGCCGAAGATCGAGATTGGACTCAATTTCACTCTCCAAAAAACTTGGTGATGGCATTAAGCGTTGAAGTCGCCGAGTTAGTCGAGTATTTTCAGTGGATGACTGAGGCGCAAAGCCATCGCCCCAGCGCCAATCAGCACCGAGCGATCGCGTTGGAGTTGGCCGACGTGCTGATTTACCTGGTGCGGATAGCCGATATATTAAAGGTTGATTTAATGGCCACCGCGGCCGCAAAAATCGAACTGAATAATCAAAAATATCCGGCCGATCTGGTTCGCGGCAAGTCCAATAAATATAACGATTATTGATGATTCGGTTTTATCAGGCGGCGAACTTGCCAGACGCGTACCTGTTGGTCGATTTACTGGACCACGCCGGTGTCGCTTCTCAGGTTTTCAATCAGAATGCTCAGGCCGGGGTCGGCGAACTGCCGTTTACTCATGCTTACCCAGAAATATGGCTCGAACATCGGTACGATGTGCACGTCGCTCGCAAGGTCGTTGACGAATTTGAACGCAGCGATGCAGATGTCGGAACTGTGTATTGTGGATCTTGCGATGAATCTAACCCGGGAAATTTTGAATTGTGCTGGAGTTGTGGCGATGCGTTGTGACTAATAGCGCATGGTGAAGTACCACTAGTGCCAGCGCAACGCCCCTCGAAGAAGCGTACGAAAAAGCGCGTAACCAAGCGCAGCCGGCAAAAAGCGACCTGGTCATGGGGCGGTTGGTTGCGCCGTTTGGCGCTGTTCGGGGTATTGGTGGCCGTGGCGGGGGTGGTTTGGCTCGATCTCACGATCCGGTCCAAGTTTGAGGGTCGGCGCTGGTCGATACCGGCACACGTTTATTCTCGCCCTCTCGAGCTGTATAGCGGATTGAAACTTACGCTACCCCAGCTGACCGCGGAGCTGGCGTCGCGCGGATACCGCGCAAGCCCGGCACCACAAGTCGCCGGGAGCTACAGCGTGGGGGAATCGGCAATTGGAATCGCGACGCGCGACTTCGTGTTTTGGGACGGCAAACAACCTGCACGCCAAGTGCAAGTAGAGTTCGATACGGAACAGCTGCGGCGCATTACCGATGCGACGACCCAAGCCGCAGTGCCGGTGTTAAGACTCGATCCGCGCCTGATTGGTAGCGTGTCTCCCGTGCATCATGAGGATCGCAGTTTGGTGCGTTTAGAGGACGTACCGGAACAACTCCTGACCGCTTTGTTATTGATCGAAGATCGCAATTTTACCCGCCATTTTGGTATCGACCCGCGCGGGCTGGCGCGCGCGATGTGGGTCAACCTGCGCGCCGGTGGTGTGGTGCAGGGTGGCAGCACGATCACCCAGCAGCTTGTCAAGAATTTTTATCTGACCGCAGATCGAACGCTGCGGCGAAAATTGATCGAGATGGCGATGGCGATCTTGCTGGAGTTTCATTATGAGAAACATGAAATTCTCGAAGCCTACGTCAACGAGGTGTTTCTGGGTCAAGCCGGTCGTCGCGCGATCCACGGTTTTGGTTTAGCCAGTCAATTTCACTTCGGGCGCCCGCTGCGCGAATTGACGGTTCCCGAAATTGCACTACTGGTGGGGATGGTGCGCGCGCCGTCGTACTACAACCCGCGGCGCAAACCCGAACAAGCTTTGGCTCGGCGCAACGTGGTACTTGATAAGCTCGCGGAAAACGGCCACATCGATGCGGCCGAATTGGCCGCTGCGAAGCGCTCATCATTAGGTGTTACCGACGTCGCACCGGCATCAACCGGCGACTATCCCGCGTTTATGGATTTCGTGCGCCGCCAGTTGCGCCGTGATTATCGCGAAGACGATTTGCGTTCGGCAGGGCTCAGCATTATCACCACCATCGACCCGGAGATTCAGGGCAAAGCGGAGCGCGCGCTCAAAAAGCGCTTGGCCGGTATTGAGTCGGAGCGTGCAATTGTGTCTGGGACGTTGCAAGGGGCAATCATTGTGCTGCGTCCCGACAACGGCGAAGTGCTCGCAGTGGTGGGAGATCGGGCGCCCACGTTTGCCGGTTTCAACCGGGTTCTGGACGCGCGCCGGCCGATTGGCTCTCTAGTGAAACCCGCGGTGTATTTGGCCGCGCTGAATCGGTCAGAGCGCTACAGTCTCGCAACGATGGTGGACGATGCACCGGTGTATCTGAAACAGGCCGGCAGCGCGGCCTGGCAACCGCAAAATTACGACAAACAGTTTCATGGCCCGGTGCCGCTAATTTCCGCATTGAGCCGTTCTTATAACGCGGCAACGGCACGTCTCGGCTTAGAAATAGGCGTTGACGTAGTGGCCGATACCATGCGAGCGTTGGGCATCGAACGTGACATCCAACGTTTCCCGTCATTGTTGTTAGGTGCCACCAATTTGACTCCGGTCGAGGTCGCGCAGATGTACCAGACCCTGGCCAACGGCGGATTTCGAGCGCCATTACGGTCCATCCTTTCTGTGTTGAGTGAGAATCAACGGCCACTAGCGCGTTATCCGTTGGATGTGCAACAAGTGATCGATTCGGAGCCGGCGTATCTGATTAACTTCGCATTGCAGCAAGTGGTGCTTGACGGCACCGCGCGCAGCCTGCAGTCTCGATTTCCCGCCACCGTACAACTAGCCGGTAAAACCGGCACGACTGACGAGTTTCGCGACAGTTGGTTTGCAGGGTACTCGGGAAATTTGTTAGCCGTGGTCTGGGTTGGCCGCGACGACAACAAACCGACCGGTCTGTCAGGAGCGAGCGGTGCGATGCGGGTCTGGTCCGATATGATGCAGCAGCTTTCTCTCGAACCGCTGGTGTTAAATATGCCGCAGCGTATCGATATGACGATGGTGGATCCGGTCTCCGGCCTGCGCGCCGACGCGAGCTGTGCCGAAGCGATCGAATTGCCGCTCATCGAGGGTTCCGGTCCGCGTGAATACGCCGACTGCGCGTCGTCGGCCTCAGGCGACGAAGTCGGCCAACGGGTGCGGGGCTGGTTCGGGCGTTTGCTTGATCGGATCGAGCGACGTCGACATGAAAGAGCCAAATAACACGACGCTTGAAGTTGCCTATGATCCTAAATTCATTGCCGTTCTCGCGGACTCCTCTGACGACGAAGCGAAATCCAACCAAGAATCGGACTGTATGCGTAGAATATGAAGTGTTTCTATCGATATTCGTCGTGTCATCAACGTAATCAAGCCCGTATGGCAGATTTTAATCGGTCTCATGCAATATGCGGGGTCGTCGCTCTCGCGGTTACGGCTTGCGCCGACCCAATTGTTCGCGACGACGCCGAATTTGGCGCTGGCGACCAAGCCCCGGTAGTCGTTGCATTGGTTGATTCGGCGCAGCGCGATGTCGACCGTGGAGCGCTTGAGCAAGCATCGGACAGTCTTGAGCGCGCGTTGCGGATCGCCCCGGGTGACGCCACTATATGGTCGCGACTGGCGTGGCTGCGACTTCGTCAAGATGCTTATCAGCAGGCCGTACAGCTTGCGCTGCGCTCCAATTCAATGACCTCGGATAAAGCGCTGCGCCGTTACAATTTTCGGATTATTGAGCAAGCGTATCGCGGCATGGGCGACACCCAGCGCGCCGACGGGGCTCGCGGCCAGGCGCGCCAAGAATAACGATTATCGACCGCGGCGCGTCTGCCGTGCCCGACATGACGTTATATTTTTATGAAACCACCACGCAGATTCCGGTTGACGGCCTCGACGTTTGCCACCGGTATCGATGTGCTGACCAGTCAAGACCCCGATTTGGACGCGATCTGCCGACGATTCGGCCGTCCCGCATTCCGTGCGCATCCGCCGGGATTTGCCACATTGCTACGTATCATTCTCGAGCAACAAGTGTCGCTCGCATCGGCGCGCGCGGTGTTCGACAAGCTGGCCCTGTTTGCCCCGAATTTGAACCCCGGAAGTTTTCTCGATATCGATCCGTGCGAATTGCGCCGAATCGGTTTCAGCCGCCAAAAACAATCGTATTGCCGGGTATTGGCGGAATCGGTCCAAAACGGCGAGATCGACCTGATCGCATTGGGACGTTGCACCGATGACACGGTGCGTGCGCGGTTGTGCGCGATCAAAGGTATCGGGCCATGGACGGCCGAGGTGTATTTACTCACGGCGTTGCGCCGTGCCGACGCGTGGCCACGACAGGATTTGGCCTTAATCGTGGCGCTTCAAACGGTGAAACGGTTGCGCCAGCGTCCAATGCCACAGCGCATGATGGCGTTGGCGGAACCCTGGCGGCCATGGCGTGGGGTGGCCGCGCGGCTGTTATGGCACCACTATTTGCAGGGCACGGCGCCCCCGTAGTGGCGGCGCAACCGGTTTGCCGCGAGGAGTGAGGTGTAATGGGGGGAACTAGCCCGAATATTTCGCTAAGGCGAACCCAATTTTCAGAGATGCGACAAGAATTCAGTCCATCGGGCGGGGATTTGGGTTAGAAGGAAACAAACCGTGTGTCCTGTCCGAATTGGGGCCCAACCTAGTTTCACATCTTGACTGATCTTTCTCGATCCATAACGACAACTATGAATGTCCGAAAGATCCTCCCACCCGTTTTGCCCATTTGGCCCTCAACTTCGGATCCTTGATGGCTAGCCGCCGACGCCCGATGCGGCAGGCGCCGGGTCGCGCGCTGCCGGGGCGGTTGTTGCCGGGGCACTTTCGGTGGCGGCCGCGGGTGCGAGCGAGGTATCCAACAACGGTGGGGCCTGTGCCGAGTCGGTCTCGGTAGCTTCGGGACTGCCCTCGCTGTCAGGTGCCGCATTTTCCTCGGCGCCTGATTCAGTAGGAGCCGGGATCGCCACGGATTCCGTAATGTTGGTGCCTACATCGATATCCTTCTCTTCAACATAGCCCGCACCGGGCTCCGGTGGATGATCCAGATAGGTGACCCGACCGTCCTTGTCGATCACTTTATAGAGCTTAACGGTCTGCGCGCTACTGCCAACACAAACTACGGACATTGCGATAGCGATGCTAAGCGACAATAACGCCCGATGTGTCGATCCGTTCATTCCGCCATTCTAACGCGTTAATGGGTGTTGTGGAAAATGGCCCGCCGGACCGCGCTGCGCCGCTAAAAATCCGCGATTTGCATCTATTGGCGCGGTATGGAGGCTGTGAGGGCCGGAAGCGAGCCGCTACAATACGCCCCCATCATGAACCAGCACTACGTACCAGCCGAGATCGAACGTGCCGCCCGGGAATATTGGGACGGCAACGAGTGTTTCCGGGTCCGCGAAGACCCGAGCCGGGAAAAATTCTATTGCCTGTCGATGTTTCCGTATCCGTCCGGTCAACTGCATATGGGGCATGTACGAAACTATACGATCGGCGACGTGATCAGCCGCTACCAGCGGATGTTAGGGAAAAACGTACTACAACCGATGGGATGGGATGCGTTCGGGTTGCCAGCGGAAAATGCAGCGATCCAGAACAAGGTACCCCCGGCGCAATGGACTCACAGCAATATTGAGTACATGAAGGCCCAGCTTAAATGCCTTGGCCTTGCTTACGATTGGAACCGTGAACTCGCGACCTGCGACCCGAGCTACTACCGTTGGGAGCAATGGTTGTTTACGCGGTTATTCGAGAAAGGCGTCGCCTATAAAGCGATGGCGGAGGTCAACTGGGATCCGGTCGAGGATACCGTTTTGGCCAATGAACAGGTTATCGACGGTCGTGGCTGGCGCTCCGGCGCGGTGGTCGAACGCCGGCAGATTCCACATTGGTTTTTGCGGATCACCGACTACGCGGATGAATTGTTGACCGATCTCGATGGACTCGAGGGTTGGCCGGACTCGGTCAAAACAATGCAGCGCAACTGGATCGGAAAGTCCAACGGCTTAGAGGTGGATTTCGGCCTTGCCGACCGTTCTGAAGTATTGCGTATTTTTACCACCCGCCCGGACACGATCTTCGGCGCTACCTTCATGGCGGTGGCGGCGGATCATCCGTTGGCGCGGAGCGTCGCTGAAGAGAACGCCGACGTTGCCGATTTTATTGCGGAGTGCGGACGCGGCAGTGTCAGCGAAATCGACCTCGAGCAAATGGAAAAGCGCGGCATGGCGTTGCCGGCCGAGGCAGTCAATCCATTGAGCGGCGAGCGGATTCCGATTTGGGTAGCGAATTTCGTGTTGATGGGATACGGCACCGGCGCCATCATGGCAGTACCGGGTCACGACGAACGCGACCACGAATTCGCCCGAAAGTACGGCTTACCAATTGCCCAGGTCATTGCTCCGGCGGATGGTGCGCCATGGGATATACAGGCCGCGGCCTGGGTCGCTAAAGACGATATCGTCACTGTCAATTCCGGCGAATTCTCCGGACTGTCGTTTCGCGATGCGTTTGATCGCATCGCTGATTTTGTCGAAGCCCGTGGCGTCGGTGAGCGCAAAGTCAACTATCGATTGCGCGATTGGGGCGTTTCACGGCAGCGATACTGGGGTTGTCCGGTACCGATCGTCTACAGTCCGAGCCACGGCCCGGTGGCGGTGCCCGACAGCGATTTGCCAGTGGTGTTACCGGAAGACGTAACCGTTCAGGGCGGCGGGTCTCCGCTTAACGACATTCCGCAATTCGTGAATACCCAATGCCCGCTGACGGGGGAACCAGCGCAGCGCGACACTGATACCTTCGATACCTTTATGGAGTCTTCCTGGTACTACGCACGATTCGCCAGCGCCGATAACGACACGGCAATGCTCGATGAGCGTGCCAACTACTGGTTACCGGTCGATCAATATATCGGCGGCATCGAACACGCGATCCTACATTTATTATACGCGCGTTTTTTCCATAAACTCATGCGTGATGAAGGCCTGGTGGAATCGGACGAGCCGTTCGCTAATCTATTGACCCAGGGAATGGTGTTGGCGGAAACGTTTTTTAGAGAAGGGGCGGCCGGCAAGAAAGTTTATTTTTCACCGGAGGAAGTCGATATCGAGCGCGATTCCCAAGGGCGGATCGTCGGTGCCCGGCTGCGCAGCGACGGTGAGCCGGTTGAAGTCGGACGTATGGAAAGCATGTCCAAGTCGAAGCGTAACGGCGTTGACCCACAGGCGATGATCGAGCGCTATGGTGCTGATACCGTGCGGCTGTTTATGATGTTTGCCGCACCACCTGAGCATACGCTGGAATGGAATGACGACGCAGTGGCTGGAGCGAATCGATTTTTGCGACGGTTGTGGAATCTAGTATTTCGGCACCGCCAGCGTATCGCCGGTTTCATACGGGCAAATATTGATCATGGCAATGGCGAGTACGATTGGGGCGGCGACGTCGATGACACTGAGGTGCGTGCCTTGCGCGCCGAGACTCATACCGCGCTACAGCGTATCCATCGCGATTTCGCGAAGTTTCAGTTCAATACAGTCATCGCGGCGTGCATGGAATTGGTCAATACGGCCGATCGCTTCGATATTGGTGCGGCCGCGTCCGGGCCGCATAAGGATCTGCGGGTCGCGGCATTATTCGAGGCGCTGACCACGGTGATCAAGGTGCTGGCACCAATCGTACCGCATATCGCGCACGGGCTTTGGGACACGTTGGATTTACCGGGTGCTGTCATCGATGCCGGGTGGCCGGAGGTCGACGAGCGTGCGCTGCAGCGCGATACGGTGCAGATGGTCGTGCAGGTGAACGGTAAGCTGCGCGGTCGAATCGAAGTGGCGGCAAACGCCAGCAACGCCGAAATCGAGGCCGCGGCGTCGGCTGATGCGAGAGTCCAACGTCACATTGGTGGATTTGAGGTGCGAAAGATCATTGTGGTGCCACGGAAAATTGTTAACATTGTACTGGACGCGCCATGAGCCGACGCTATGAGGAACCTCTGCAAACGTCATGATCGATCGATGGTTTTGTATTCCGACTGGGTTCGCCCAGATTGGTGCAGAGATTCCGTAGCAGTGGCTTGCTACAAGGCGCAGAGTTAACTGGGAATGCCGTGCATACGGCTCGCATTACTCGAGTAATGCGCTACTACAGGAAAACGTGATGCGACAAACCGTTTGTATGTTACTGCTAAGCACCGTTTTATTATCGGCGTGCGGGTTTCACCTGCGCGGTAAGATCGATTTGCCGCCTAGTCTGGAGACTATACGGATCACTAGCCCCGATGGCGATTTGCGCACTTATCTTGCCGATGCGCTGGATTTTAGTGGTGCCACGGTGACAGGAAGCGATGACGGCGCGTTGTTGGATGTGGTCGATGTGCGCTTCGAACGACGGGTGCGCACCGTCGACACCCGCGGGCTCGCAACCAGTTATATGTTGCATTATGCAGTAGATTTTCGGGTTGAAGACGCGTCCGGTGCGTCGCTGCTCGATTCCGCGACTATTAACCTAAAGCGCGATTTTAATTTTGACAGTACTCAGGTGCTGGAAAAGGAAGACGAAGAACAGTTTCTGCGTGACGATATGCGCCGCGCGGCCGCGCAGCGGATTGTACGCCGGATCGGGACGGTCAGCGCCACGCAGGCCAATTCGACTCCAAGCGCTGAAACGCAAGGCGCAGTCGAGCCCGCGTATTAGGAGGTTTTTCGGCGCCGGTAACACGGCGCGTGAATCGATGCGAATAGCTCCGCAACGCCTTAAACAACATCTCGGCGGACCGCTGTTACCGGTCTATCTGGTGTTCGGCCAAGAACCGCTGCTGATCGAAGAGGATTGCGACCGTATTCGCAGCGCGCTGCGTGACTCGGGTTGCCGTGAGCGAATTCGACTCGACGTGGATCGGGGATTCGATTGGACTCGATTGACACAAAGCGCTCAAGCGATGTCGTTATTTGCGACACGTCAGATCATCGATCTGCGTTTGCCCAGCGCGAAACCGGGCGATGCCGGCGCGCGCGCGTTGGTGGAGTTTGCCGAGGCCGCGACGGATACCACCGTATTATTAATCAGTACCGGGCGTATAGAGCGCCGGGCGCAGAGTAGTCGTTGGTTTAAGGCGCTGGACGACGTTGGCGCTACCGTTGAGCACCCGCTGGTTAGCGCCGATAAGCTTCCGGCTTGGATCAAGCAACGGCTTGATGCGGCGGCGCTGAGTTATGAACCGAGTGTGGTGCCGCACCTTAGCTACTTGTTCGAGGGTAACCTGCTGGCCGCGGTACAGGAGATTAGTAAGCTCGCGCTACTGGCCGGCGAACGCCGTCTCGCGACCGAAGATATCGATGCGATGGTCAGCGATCAAGCGCGGTTCAACGTCTATGGGCTGGTCGATGCGTGTCTGGCCGGCGACCCGGCGCGCTCGACGCGTATGTTGTTCGGATTGCGGCGCGAAGGTATCGAACCGCTATTGGTAAGTTGGGCGCTTGCGCGCGAGGCGCGGGCATTAGCGACGATAGGACACGATCTCGCCGCGGGTCGGAACAAAGCGCAGGTATTTAGATGTTTTAATGTATGGTCGAGCCGGGCACGCCTGGTCGAAAGCGCATTGCGACGGGCGCCCCCGGAGTTCTGGCTGCGGATTATGCAGGGGTTGGCGCGCCTCGATCGGGTGATTAAGGGCCGTGAGTCGGGTACTATGGGGGTCGGAATTTGGTGTGAATTGGAACTGATTGTTCTGTCGATGAGCGGGTTGCCGCCGGTATCACAAACATGACGCAAGCCCAACCAGCATTTGATGTGCAGCGCTATATGCGTGGTGTCGGCGAGAATGCACGCGCCGCGGCGCGGCATATGGCGCGCGCGGGCACCGATGCGAAAAACGCGGCCCTCGAAGCCATCGCGACCGCGGTCGGCGACGCCGCGGCCGAGATATTGGCCGCCAACCGATCGGATTTGCAGAGCGCACAGCGCGATAATCTCGATTGCGCATTACTGGACCGGCTCGAACTCAACTCCGATCGGGTCGCAGCCATGGCCGAAGGATTGCGACAGATCGCCGTATTGCCCGACCCGATCGGCGCGATCGACGATATGCGATTCCGGCCCTCCGGCATTCAAGTCGGCCGGATGCGCGTGCCACTAGGAGTGGTCGGAATCATCTACGAATCGCGCCCGAACGTGACCGCGGACGCAGCCGGATTGTGCCTTAAGTCCGGAAACGCGGTGATTTTGCGTGGTGGTTCGGAGGCTATCCAGTCGAACCTTGCCATTGCTGCGTGCATCAAAATCGGTCTCGAGCAAGCCGGCTTGCCGGCGGACAGCGTGCAGGTTTTGGATATCACCGACCGTGCCGCTGTGGGTGCACTGATACAGCTGCCTGAATTTGTCGATGTGATTGTGCCACGCGGTGGACGCGGCTTGATCGAACGAATCAGCAGGGAGTCACTGGTGCCGGTGATCAAGCATCTCGATGGCATCTGTCACGTGTATATCGACGACGATGCGGATCCCGATAAAGCGATTCGAATCGCTTACAACGCGAAAACACAGCGTTATGGGACATGCTGCACGATGGAGACGCTATTGATTGCGGAATCGATGGCGGCGCGCGTATTACCCGAACTGGTCACGATGTATCGCGCAGCGGGTGTGGAATTACGGGGATGTGAACGCAGTCGCGAACTGGACGGCAGCTTGCAGGTGGCGACCGAGGCCGATTGGTCGACCGAATATCTGGCACCGGTACTATCGATTCGTATCGTTGCCGGACTCGATGCGGCGATGGATCATATTCAACGTTATGGCTCGCGACACACCGATGCCGTGGTGACCGAAAATCTTGCCAAAGGCAGACGATTCTTGGCTGAGGTGGATTCGAGTTCCGTCATGATTAATGCCTCGACGCGATTTGCCGATGGTTTTGAATACGGGCTGGGCGCTGAAATCGGTGTTAGTACCGATAAGCTGCACGCGCGTGGACCGGTCGGTCTGGAAGGATTGACGTCACAAAAGTATGTAGTAATCGGTGATGGCCATATTCGCAGTTAAGGGACCTCCGTGTCCATTCTATCGCTCATTGCCTCCATCCCTGTAGGCATTAGTTGGGCAATTATTTACGTTCCACGCCTTGATTTTGATCATTTTTAATTGCACCTTGATTCGCCCAGTCTTTTGCAGAGGTTCCTCGAGAACTGGGTGCGCCAAACGGTGAATGGTCATCGGTAATTTGCCAGTCGCCCGAAGGGGCCGCCCGGCCCGACGATGAGCGCGCCACTAGGTATTTTTGGAGGCACGTTCGATCCCATCCACTACGGCCATTTGCGCTCCGTCGAATTCGTGGCGCAGAAATTACGGTTGCAGCAGGTTTGTTTCGTTCCGGTCGCGACCCCGGCGCATCGCAGCGCGCCACAGGCTCACGCCCGACACCGCTTGGCAATGCTGGAGCTCGCGCTCGCAACGCACCCGCGGTTCCGCGTGGATACCCGTGAGATCGATCGGGGCGGGCCTTCCTATACGGTGCCGACCTTGCAGTCATTTCGTGACGAGGATCCGGCGCGGCCGCTTTGTTTACTACTCGGCGTCGACGCGTTCCTACACCTGCCGACGTGGCACCGTTGGCGTGAGCTCTGGGACTTGGCCCATATCGCAGTGATGCGGCGTCCCGGATGGTCGGCGCCGGCCACTTTGCCGGATTGGTGGCAACAACACCGGTGCAACGGCGAATTTCGCGATTGTTCGGCGGGGTGCATTGTGACGATCGAGACCCCGTTGTTGGATATTCAAGCGACGGTAATTCGGCAACATCTTCGCGCCGGTATCGACGCGAGTGACGCGGTGCCTGTCGCCGTGTTGGAATATGCGCGCCGTCATCGACTTTATGAAGCGACAACAGGAGAATCAATGCATGCAGTCTGAGCAAATACGGGATCTGGCCGTCGAAGCCTTGGTCGATGGCAAAGGCCAGGATATCGAGACGCTCGATGTGCGTGGCATGACTGACATCACCGATTTCATGATCGTGGTGACCGGCACTTCGAATCGCCATGTTAAGGCACTGGCAGATCGGTTGTTGGAGGCATTGCGCGAGCATGACTCGCGGCCACTCGGAGTCGAAGGTCTGGAGGACGGTGAGTGGGTATTAATCGACTATGCGGATGTCGTGGTTCATGTCATGCACCAGAAAGCGCGTGAATTCTATGACCTTGAAAGCTTGTGGAATAGCGACCTGCGCGATGCGGTGGTCGCCCAACGAGAAGGCCGCGGCGATTGAAGCGAGGCCAGCGACGGTTGCGGGATAGTCATTATGCGTATTCAACTCATCGCAGCGGGCCGGCGCATGCCGAGTTGGGTGCAACAAGGTTACGAAGTATACGCTAAGCGCCTGCCGCGTTATTGGCACTTGGAGTTGCTTGAAATTCCGCTTGGTAAACGCACCGCTAGTAGTGATGTGGCGCGCGCCGTTACTGAGGAGGGTGATCGCATGCTCGCTGCGATCGGGGCATCGAGCCGCGTCGTGGCATTTGATGAGCGTGGTCGGAGCATGGCCACGGAAGAGCTCGCGAAGCAACTTGCAACATGGATGGCCGATGCCCAGGACGTCGCTTTGTTGATCGGAGGTCCGGATGGTTTGGCAGATTCGTGTCGGCGTCGCGCTGACGAAATCTGGTCATTGTCGAATCTGACCTTGGCGCACCCGGTGGTGCGAATTGTGATCGCGGAACAGCTGTACCGGGCCCACAGTATTATTCAAGGCGCCCCCTACCACCGCGATGGCTGAGGTTCCGGTCCAGGCCGCG
>JAOTWM010000529.1 GCA_029862885.1 Gammaproteobacteria bacterium | reverse complement strand
AACTTAGACACGCCAAGAGGCGCAAGATCGTCCTCTCCAATGAGCGGTCCGGCGCTTAAAACTACCGCCCGCTCTATGGTATTTCTTAACTCTCGAACGTTACCGCGAAACGCCATGGACACGAGCAGCGATTCTGCTTCTTTGGTCATGCCGGTTACGGGGTTTTCGGCCTCTATCGCGAACTCTTGTACGAACTTCCTGGCAAGATAAAGGATATCTTCTTTGCGCTCACGGAGCGGTGGAACATGAATTCGAATAACATTGATTCGCCAGTAAAGGTCGGAACGGAATTCGCCTTTTTCGACCGCATCCTCTAGATCTACTTGAGTCGCCGCGATCACCCTCACGTCAAGCGGTATGGGCTCCTGCCCGCCCACACGCTCGATTACTCTTTCCTGCAATACTCGAATCAATTTGACCTGAATGTCCTGAGAGATCTCAGCGATTTCGTCTAGAAAAATCGTACCGCCATGCGCCTGCTCGAATCGGCCAATCCGCTTTTTGAGTGCGCCGGTGAATGAACCCTTTTCGTGGCCGAACAATTCACTCTCCACCAGACCGGGCGACAGCGCCGCACAATTGACTCGGACTATCGGGCCGCTGCGGCGATGATTGTTATTGTGAATCATCGACGCGATCACCTCCTTGCCGACTCCGGATTCCCCGGTTATCAATACCGAGCTGTCGGAATCGTAGAGCCGCGCCACCAGGCGCTCGATCTTGCGCATCTCCGGGTTTTTGCCCAGAAAGCCACTACCGGGCTTGAACGTGGTGTTACTGACACCAGCGGCATCGGTAAATAGGCGGGCATCGGCGACGCGGGACAGTTGGCGCCGCAGTTTGTCAATGAACTCAACGAGGTCGAAAGGCTTGGTCAGGTATTCAACTGCACCGGCCTTAACCAGTGTCACTGCATCCGCTACATCGCCGTACGCGGTCATCAGTATTACCGGAGTGCCGGGGAAATGCTGAGTGACATAGCGAAACAGATCAGCGCCGGAACCATCGGGTAAACGGATATCCGTTACGACGAGATCGATATCACCCTTCTCAAGCTGCCCGTAGGCATCGGCAATATTACATGCGGTACGAAAGGAAATCTCTTCGAGACGAAGTCTGTCCTCCAAAGACAACCGCATAAATTCGTCATCTTCAACCAAAAGTATGTACGAGTCGGCATCATCTTCCCGTTCGCTCACATTTTCCGGACCGTCTTTCATCTGCCTCCACTGTATTGACTGAGGACACTGGCCGACCCGGGCGAGGTATTGCGCCGGCCAGCACGCAATAGTTACATCATATACCGAAAGCGACCCTCTCAAACGGGAATTCGGACATGACCTCAATGCCCGTTTAATCGATGGTCACGGCGGCTGGCCAGGAATTGCGGGTCGTCCGTAAAGAGTTCGCCATCCAGCGCGTACTATTGAATAGACTCGGGGGATACGGTCGAAATTCGTCAAGTTTTAGCTTGGCGAGAAGACTTCTCCCAACCGGATCATTGTCCATAGTCTCAAAGACGTCCTTCATCCTTGCAACGGTCTTAGCCTCGGCCCCGATACGCGACACGATAGGGGGAAACCCGAAGTTGGGTGACCTCAGGATGATTTTCGTTTGCTTGGTGATATCGGGTCGGAGGGACGCCAGGTATTCCCAGACGTATGAATCGACGGCGCCGGCGTCCGCGACCTGTGCCGCCACCGCCCGCACTGTCTTGGCGTGGCTAAATGTGAAAAAGGTTTGCCTGAAATACTCCCCCGGTTTGCTTTCCCGTCTGGGTATGAGTGCCAAAGGATATGCGAATCCCGTGTTCGAGTCCGGATCGGAAAAGGCAAAAATCTGTCCCCGTAGGTCGCTAATCCGCGTCGATGGATTGTCCCGATGAACGATAATGAGAGAGCGATGCTGGGGTTCCCCCCGGTACACCGGTACCGTCATGAGTTTCAGGTATCCCAGGTCCATGGTTGTTGCAAAACAGTAACCTCCGATCCAGGCGAAGTCGAGGTGCGCGGCGTGCAGCAAGTCCGTAGCCTTGCGGCAGGAATTTAGAATCTTGAACTCGACGCTGCGGCCGATCTTTTGCTCCAGATACCCGCGCCAGCGCGGCAAATACGCCTGGTCTCCGCTTAAGACAACGGACGCGAAGCCAATCCGAATGGGCGGATCGTGATCCGCCGCCGGTGCCGGCATTATCCAGATGAACAGCAATAACAAGCTTATTCGCCGCAACCGCAACCTCACACGTCCGTTAATCAAGGCCATGCAATTAACCCGGATATTTCATGAAGGGTCCGGAGTTAAGGGTAAATCGGGCGTAGGGCGGTTAGAGGCGAAGCCGAAAACCGCCGATCGGTTGAATCCGAACAGGACCAACTGTGCGCAGGCACCGTACCCTAAAACGCGGCGTAACCGGTTCAAATATTGAGAAGATTCCTGGTCCATGGTCCGCCTTCGTGAAATATCCGGGTTAAGCACCGCGCACGTATCGTGGACAATTACTCCGCTGAGCTATAACAAGCAATATTTGTTCCATCACGATCGACACAACTCAAGAGAACGCGGTTTCACGACTCCGCGGCATCCGCTTCGACGCTATCCAGGGCCTGTCCGAATTTTGTGGACGAAAACCCCGTACGTTACCAATCGGTAACTGTAATCAGCAAAAAATATCTTATCTGTCTGATTTTTATATTTAATCTAATAATACCACCCAGCAGACGGTGATGTTACCCAGGTGTAACAAACCGGGCTCACTTTGACCGGTTAAACAACAGATCCCTTGTAATCTCAACGCCTCGCTAGGTATGGCACGCATATTGCTTAGCTCTATTAGAGCGCGTTGATTTCAAGATTACCGAGATCGGGCAGATTTACGTCATGGAGAATAAGAATAGTACCGGTGAGAAGAAATCCGGCGTGACTATTAAAATGACATGGGGCCTGTCAGCGATCGTCCTGGTCGGTGGCTTGCTGGTTTTAGCCGCCGCCTACGGCGGAATGGAGTACTACACGTCAAAGTCCTCTTTCTGTGGTGGTTCGTGTCACACCATGACCGAGCAATACGAGGCATGGCAGTCCGATCTGCACTACGCAAGCAACAATGACGAAGGGATGCAGGCCGAGTGCATAGAGTGTCATTTCCTCCCAGGTGAAAAAAGCTCATTGAAGGCGAAATATCAAGGACTGCGTCATCTGTTTGCATACCTGTTTGAACCCGAAGCCCCGCTCCCGATTCACCCGGTGGTGCCGGATGGCGCTTGTCTTCAATCCGGTTGTCACGACAAGGGAGAACTGGGTGAGCAAGAGATCCAGTACACCGACAAGGTGCGCTTCAAACACGAGGTCCATTTAGGTGATGAGGCCCTCGAGGGGCAGCAGCTAGCCTGTGACACCTGCCACATAAAGGTGTCCGAAGAAAAGCATTTCGAGGTGCCTGCTGACGTCTGCCATCTGTGCCATCTCAAACGCGAAAAGCCCACTCTGGCAACCGCTGACATGGGTGAGTTGGAGGGCGGTAAGATCATACGGGTCAGCTTCATCGACCGGCCGTCCATAGATTTTATTGAGGGCGTATCGCGCTGCGATATGTGCCAT
>JAOTWM010000528.1 GCA_029862885.1 Gammaproteobacteria bacterium | reverse complement strand
TCGCGGTGTGCAGTCAGAAACGTGGCACCATGGCACTGGTTGTCGAATGTGGTTGGTGGTTGAGCGAGACACGATGACCCATGAAATCCATTCCGTGCGCCCGGCCCATGAGGGAAATGCCAAGGCACTGGCCAGATCGGCAGTTACCAAATCCGGCGAGTAGGGGGCGAAAGAATAATGAGCGCAAAACGACTGCGTGGCGGTGGCCGGATCGATCGGACGAGACGTCTGCAGTTCACCTGGGATGGCACGGTGATGGGCGGCTATGCTGGTGATTCCCTGGCCTCAGCATTAATGGCAAACAATGTACGGGTTGTAGGGCGAAGTTTTAAGTATCACCGGCCTCGAGGCATCATGTCTGCCGGCGTGGAAGAATCCGGTGCGATGGTGACTGTCGGTGAAGGCAGTCGGCGTGACCCGAACGTTAAAGCGACAACCCAGGAGCTATACGATGGCCTGGTGGCGACAGGACAGAGCGCATGGCCCAACGTTCGTTTCGATGTGGGTGCTGTCAACGGTCTATTCAGCCGGTTCTTTTCGGCGGGTTTCTACTACAAAACTTTTATGGGTATTCCCCCCATGGAATGGGGAAGCGGCACCGGGATGTGGATGAAGTATGAAAAAATAATCAGGAACGCGGCGGGTATGGGAGCCGCGTCCCGCGAGCCCGATCCGGATCGTTACGAACATGCTCATGGATATTGTGACGTGTTGGTGGTGGGATCCGGGCCGGCTGGATTATCTGCGGCGCTCGTTGCGGCTCAAGCCGGGTTAGATGTTTTGCTGGTTGAGCAGGATTGTGAACTGGGTGGTGAATGGTTAAGTCATGCGGGTGAGGCTGCTGAAAAGGCTCGGTTGGAGCTGGTCGCAGAGGTTGAAAAGGCGGGCGTAAGAATAATGACGCGCACCACTGCATTCGGTTTATACGACTATTCAACTGCTGGATTGCTGGAGAGGGTGACGGACCACATTTCCAAACCGGAATCTTATATCCCCAGACAACGCTTCTGGACGGTGCGGGCTAGACAAACAATTCTTGCCGCTGGCGCCCTTGAACGCCAGATTGCTTTTGGCAACAACGACCGACCGGGTGTAATGACGGTGTCGGCGGGCAGGACATACCTCAATAGATATGGCGTACTTCCCGGTGAACGTATAATTGTCGCGACCAACAACGATTCTGCGTATCAAACGGCGTCGGAGCTTGCCGAAGCCGGTGCATCTGTAAGTTTATTAGATGTAAGGGCGACGGTTTCGGCCCCATTGATGGAAATGATCGGTGGCAGCGGCGTGAGTTTGCGTACTCGCTCGGCCCCGTTAAAAGCGAGAGGATCTCACGGCGTCACTGGCCTAGACATTGCGGCATCTTCGAGCGCTTCACGAATTGGAAGCTGGGCCGCCCGGAGTTCCGAATCGTGCGATTTGTTGCTGATTTCCGGGGGCTGGTCTCCGGTGGTCAATCTCATTTCGCATCGTGGTATCAAGCCTGTATGGAATGCCGACTTGGCGTGTTTTCTTGCGCCCGAGACCAAACAACCCATTTACATGGCGGGATCTGCAGCAGGCATTTGGAATAGCTCCGATTGCCTGGTTTCTGGACGATGCGCCGGCGCTAAAGTTGCCGATGCGTTGGGATGCAATTCTTCACAAATAACGCCGCCCAACCCGGGAGGTTGGGATATCCCGATCCAGCCACTCTACGAAGTTAAAGTGCCCGGCAAGAAACTAAAGTGTATTGTTGATCCCCAGCACGATGTGACCGTTGACGATGTGCGCCTTGCGCATCGGGAAGGCTTCGTTTCGGTAGAACATTTAAAGCGATACACCACCCTCGGTATGGCAACCGACGGCGGCAAGGTCGGAAACGTAATTGGTCTTGCGCTGATGGCAGAGGCGCTGGGTAAGGAGATTCCGGAAGTTGGGACGACAACCTTTAGACCACCCTATACGCCCGTCGCTATCGGCGCACTAAAAGGCCGCAATGTAGACGAACATTTTCGTGCACTGCGGCGCACGCCAATGCACGATTGGAATCTGAAACACGGCGCAACGATGACCATGGCCGGATTGTGGCATCGTCCCTGGTATTTTGCTCGCGACGGTGAAGGTTTAAGCGAGGCCTATGTCAGAGAAACAGAAACGGTGCGCCAATGCGTTGGCTTGTGCGATGTAACGTCACTGGGAAAGATTGCGATCCAGGGGCCCGATGCGACGGAATTTCTTGATCGCATATATACCAATCCGTTCGCCAAGCTTCCGATAGGAAAAGCCAGGTACGGCATTATGCTGCGCGACGACGGCGTCGTAATGGACGACGGTACAAGCTGGCGGTTGTCGGAAACGGATTACTTTATGACGACCACTACCGCGCATGCCGCCAAGGTAATGGTGTGGTTGGAGGAATTGCTGCAAACCCGCTGGCAAACTCTCAAGGTCCACGTGACATCCGTATCCGAGCAATGGGCGGGCTGCGCGGTGGCCGGCCCGAAATCGCGGGAAGTGTTAAGTGCCTGTGTGGAAAGCCCTGAGGTCATGACCAATGAGGCGTTTCCATTTATGGGGGTCATTGAAACCACGCTGAAGGGCGGTGTTCCCTGCCGTATTGCTCGAATCAGTTTTTCCGGTGAAATGGCGTTTGAAGCATACGTGCCTTCAGACTATGCCAATGTGCTGATGGATTTGCTGTGGGGTGTCGCAGAACCCCAAGGCGGATGTTTGTACGGCACCGAAGCGCTGGGCGCGCTGCGCATTGAGAAAGGCCATGTGACCGGGGCTGAACTCGATGGCCGGGTAACCATTGAAGATGCGGGCCTTGGAAAGATGGCATCGCCGAAAAAGTCGTTTATCGGCAGTGCGTTGCGTCAGCGGCCCGATTTGCAAAGAGAGGATCGCGCGCGGTTGGTCGGGATCAAGCCCAAGGATACCAATCAACAATTCAACGCGGGTGCGATTCTGTGCAAACAAGGTGAAGTATCCGGGTTAGGGGAAGGCTGGATAACGGCCGTGACTCATTCCCCAGCGCTTGGACATTGGATCGGTCTGGGATTTATCAGCAGCGGATATGAGGCGTGGCAGGGTAAAACAGTCATTGCCGCCGACCCTGTACGAAAAGGCAATACCGAAGTCGAAATCATCTCACCCCACATGTATGACCCGAGCGGAGAAAGGATGTATGGTTGATTTTGCCGCAACAGAACGAGTGTCGGCATTGGCCGGACACTACACTCCGGGCCGGTTCGGAAATGGGGCAGAGGGCTCGGATCAAACTGCCGGCGTAATCCTCGAGGTCATGCAGGGATTAGCTCTGCACCAGGTGGCGGCCTGGGCGGAATCCATCGATGCGGTGGGTGAAAAAACCGCTGAGGTGGCGGGTGCGAAGAGCGTGCCGGATCCCTGTTCGGCCACCAGTGGCTCCGAAGCGTCGGTACTGCGAATAGAACCACTCAAATGGTGGGTATACGGTGCCGCTGCCCCGACCCTGTCGGCAGAGCAGGGCGCGACCCTGGACCTTTCGCATTCGCGTACCCACATACGCATAACGGGCGATGATGCGGTTACGTTCCTGAACCGGCATGTTTCACTGGATTTGCGGGAAAGT
>JAOTWM010000527.1 GCA_029862885.1 Gammaproteobacteria bacterium | reverse complement strand
AGCTCCACTGGGAAATCGTTAGCGGCCAGCAGATCCGGGCCACTTTGACAAAATCGTTACGCGACGGTGACTGGAATCTCACTAATATGCTTGCGCCACGCCATAGGACCGCTGGTATGCACCGATTCGCCACGCGAATCAACCGCCACGGTTACTGGCATATCTTCCACCTCGAATTCATAAATGGCCTCCATGCCAAGGTCCTCGAACGCCACTACCCGGGCGGCACGAATTGCGGCCGATACGAGATAGGCGGCGCCACCGACGGCGATGAGGTACACGGCCCGATGCCGTTTGATGGACGCGATTGCCTCGGCGCCACGCTCGGCCTTCCCGATCATGCCCAACAACCCCGTATCCGCAAGCATCGTTTCGGTAAATTTATCCATGCGCGTGGCGGTCGTGGGTCCGGCCGGGCCGACTGCCTCGTTGCCGACCGCGTCGACTGGCCCGACGTAGTAGATAAAGCGGTTACGAAAATCGACGCCCTCCGGTAATGGTTGTCCGGTCCGAATCAACTCGGCCAGGCGCTCATGTGCGGCGTCCCGGCCGGTCAATAATTTTCCGCTGATGAGTAGTGTGTCCCCGGGTTGCCAGTCGCGGGTCGCGGCAGGCGTCAAGCTATCGAGGTTGACGCGTCGCGAGGTCGCGGCTGGATCCCACGCAATCTGTGGCCAATCATCGAGCGCCGGGGGTGTTAGATGCGCGGGGCCGGAGCCGTCCAACTCGAAGTGCACATGCCGCGTCGCGGCACAATTTGGTATAAGTGCGACAGGTAACGACGCTGCGTGGGTGGCGGCATGTGCGATCTTTATGTCCAGCACCGTGGTCAGCCCGCCCAAACCCTGCGCGCCGATACCCAGTCGATTTACTTGTTCGAACAGTTCCAAGCGCAGGGCTTCGATGTCGTCATTGGGTCCGTGTGCTTGCAGCACGTGTATGTCGATCGGCTCCATTAGCGCTTGTTTTGCTAACACCATGGCTTTCTCCGCCGACCCGCCCAAGCCGATGCCGAGAATTCCCGGTGGGCACCAGCCGGCACCCATCGTCGGCACGGTCTTGAGCACCCAATCCACAATACTATCGCTGGGATTTAGCACCGTAAACTTAGATTTGTTTTCGGAGCCGCCGCCTTTGGCAGCAAGAGTAATGTTGACGCGGTCGCCGGCCACTAATTCGGTGTGTATGACGGCGGGAGTGTTGTCCAGTGTGTTGCGTCGAGCGCCGATCGGTGGATCTACGATTGACGCGCGTAATGGGTTATCGGGATTCAAGTAGGCGCTCCTGACCCCGGTGTTGATCATTTCTGCAAACGGCATGTCGGTATTCCAATTTACCTCCATGCCGACTTGCGCAAAGATCACCACGATGCCCGTGTCCTGGCAGATCGGGCGTTTGCCTTCCGCCGCCATTTTTGAATTGATGAGAATCTGCGCCATCGCGTCTTTCGCAGCCGGGGAACGTTCGCGTTCGTAGGCCGCGGCCATGGCGCGAATGAAATCCACCGGATGGTAATAAGAGATGTATTGCAGTCCGTCGGCAACGCTTTGAATGAGATCGTCTTTATCGATAGTGGTCATAGCGACGAGGATGTTGTGTAGGGGTGGTTAGGTCAAAGCGGAGGATAGTTTTGAATTTAGGGCTTGTCGGGCGCGACCGAATCGAGCCTCCAGCGCGGCATATTGTGCGCTTGGGACGGCGCCGCTCAACCAGTATTGCTGCGTTAGTTTATCGAGTGCGGCCGTGTCATCGGAATCCTCAGCCGGTGCTTGGCGTGCACCCATCGCCGCAGCCAATCGTTGTACCTGGAACGCCATCCGCTGCTTTGCAAATTCAACAGGCGAATCGATCTCTGCTAGAATTTCAAGCTGCAGGCACAGTGCGTTCTTTTCGTCGAGGTTCGATCGCAATTCTTTGCGCAGTGCCACTTCAGCTTCGGCTTCGCGTGCGGCCGCGCGCTTGGCCAAATCGAAACGCAGTGCAATCGCGGCTTCGAGTTCCGGATCGAGTTCTGCAAGTCGATTCCAGCGTTGGATTATGGTCGCGAGTTCGTCGTCACCTAATGATGCAGTAAGCGCCGCGGTCTCGAGTTCGGCGCAAAGTGCGGCTTTGTCGCGCAGTTGTAAGAGCTGCTGCTGTTTACTCTCACGCTGGGCGTGTTCAACAGCGCGCGCGGCGTGCCGGCATGCTGCACGAAATTGCTTCTTCAGTCGTTGTGCAGCGCCACCGGACACTTCTGTGATCTGATACCACTGCTCGGTAAGTCGACTCAATTCGTGTTGTGCAGAACCGAGGTCGTCGACCGTTACCGGTGCCAGATTGTCCAGTTGCCGGCAGATTTCCTGCATCGCCTGCTCATTGTCGGATTGTGCACGCTTTGTGGCCTCACGCTGTCGATCGTATTGTTTGAAAACGCTATCGCATGCCTGGCGGAATTCCCGCCACATGCGGTCTTCGTGTTTGCGGCTCGAGAGCACCGTTGGGGACCAATCGCGCTGCAGTTGTTTGATGTCACGTAGCGCTGCCTCCTTGTCGCCGGACTCGCCGTATTTCCTGGCTCGTTCAATGAGGTCTTCCCGTCGTTTGCTGTCGCGTTTCCGCTCGCGTTCCAAGTGGTCTTCGAACTTTGCGGTAATAGTGTCAAGTTGCTGCTGTAGCCGCTTTCGATGCTTATGGTCGACGGGTTCCAGTTCTCGCCATTGCGCCCGCATCTGTCGCAATGACTTGTCGAGTTCGCGCCAGGATGGATGCTTCCAATCGGTTTGTTCGTACAAGGTTTCAAATTGAGCGCACAGTGTTTGTTTGGCGCCAAGATTTGTGCGCCGGATTTCCGCCTGCGCTTCAAAGTGTTGTTTCGGGCGCTCGTACGCACGCGTGCACGCGGCATCGAATCGATGCCAAACGACCTTGTTGGCGGGGTCACCGGCTTTATCCCATGATTTCCAGGTTTGCCGTGCGACGCGAATTTGTTCGGCAATTGCGTTCGGATGAAGATCCGAATCGGTCAGTTGTTCCACGGTCGCGATCAACTCGCGCCGCGCACGGCGGGTGCTCCAACGCTGCCAACCTTGGAGTTCGCGTAGTCTGCGTTCGGCCGCGACCAAGCGGCGCCGAGTGTGACGTGACATCGGTTTTGTGCTGCCGCCGCCGGTTTTCTTAGCGGGACGCTGCATTCGCTGGTACAACGCATCGGCTTGTTTGATATGGCCTTCCGCCAACGCTTCTTCAAACCGATCAAGAATGTAATTGGGATCGCGCGCCGCCGTCACATCCCCGCTACCTTTGGCCACGGCCTCCGGGGCATCGTCGCCGGCAGCGGCCGAGGGCGGTGTGGGCGGTTCATCGTCTCTATGTGGGTCGGCGTGGTCCGCTGTGCTTTCGTTTTGGGGGCTGGTCACGACGCTGTTACTCTATCCGGGATCGGTGGCGCTGGGCGCGGTTGGAAGTTCGGCTAATAGAACGGTTGCAATTCAGCGGGCAATCACCCGATTGGTCCGGTGGTAGTTGGATGCAGGGAATTGAATAGTACAACAAATCGTAGCAATCTCGGTGCTCGTGGGATGCGATGGGCCGTTGGATTAGTCTGCTGCCAAGTGCGATT
>JAOTWM010000526.1 GCA_029862885.1 Gammaproteobacteria bacterium | reverse complement strand
ACCATAGCGCAACAGACGTCGCTTGGTACACGCAAAACCAACCAAGACCGTGCGGGATTTGCCGAACGCGAAAATTCCCTCTTAATGGTGTTGGCGGACGGACTTGGCGGTTACGCCGGCGGCGAACTGGCTGCCGAAACATTTGTAGACAATATCATCAATTCCTACGAGCGAATTAGTAGCGCGACTATTGCCGACCCGATTGCATTCATCGTGCTTACGATTGCCCACAGTCACAACTTAATCAATCGCCGCGCCAAGCAGGCCGATTTTAAGTCCGGTGACGCACGCACCACGGCCGTCACCTGCCTCGTTCAAGACGGTTACGCGTATTGGGGCCATGTTGGCGACAGCCGCCTGTATCATTTTCGCGACGGCCGCATGTTAAGCCGTACCGAAGACCACAGCACCAGCGAACAAATGCGCGTGGCGGGCGCGATAACGGAGGACGACATGCGTGCTCCGGAACTACAAGGGCATTTGCTACGATGCGTCGGTGGCCCGAAACGTCCGGTGGTAACGTTGGGCACAGAAACCGCGCTACAACGCGACGATGTTATTTTTATGTGTTCTGACGGCTTATGGCGGGCGTTTCCGATCGAGGAAATCTCGCAACGGCTCGATTCGGTGCGGATGGAGCACGAACTTGACGATCTGATACACCGTGCCGAACGGAAAATTCGCAAAGACTGCGACAATATGACCGCCGTGGCGCTGCGCTGGGAATCGGACATCACCGACCATAAACCACTGACGCCGGAACGGCTCGGTGAGAAAGAGCAAGGGCAACTGTGGCGCGCCGCTCGAGACGTGAATCGCCAAAAAAAGCGCCGCCCGTCGCCTAAGCCGCCTCGCGAGAATCCGATGCGCGGCAACGTCCGCCGCGATTCGATCGAGTCGGTCATCGAGGAACTGGAAACCTATATCGGCAACATCGATCGAAATAAATAACCGATCCATGGCGTGCCAGCGACGCCACGTTGCGCCCGTTCCCGGTGAGTAGCCACCATCATTACGACTTTAACCCGGAGCCATTAATCATGAGACCTAGCCACCGCGCGGCCGACGAACCTCGCCACGTGTCCCTGACGCGACATTACACCAAGCACGCCGAAGGCGCGGTGTTGGTAGAATTTGGCGATACCCGGGTGTTGTGTACGGCCAGCGCCGATGAACAAGTACCGCGGTTTCTTAAAGGCTCTAGTCAAGGCTGGGTTACAGCGGAATACGGTATGCTTCCGCGCGCCACGGGATCGCGATCGCCGCGCGAAGCAGTGCGCGGCAGGCAATCCGGACGCACCTTGGAAATTCAGCGTTTAATCGGTCGATCGCTACGTGCGGCGGTCGACTTGAATGTGCTCGGTGAACGTACCATCACGATTGACTGCGATGTACTGCAAGCCGATGGCGGAACCCGTACTGCAGCAATCACCGGTGGATTTGTAGCGCTCGCGGATGCCGTTTATGATTTACAAAATCGCGAGATCATTAAGAAGAATCCGATTTTAAATCAAATCGCTTCGATTTCGGTAGGAATCTACCAAGGCCAGGTCGTGCTAGACCTCGATTACACCGAAGACAGCCAGGCCGAAACCGATATGAACGTAGTCATGAATGACACCCTCGGCTTCATCGAATTACAAGGTACCGCAGAACGCGGATCATTTAACGATGAACAAATGTTGGAAATGACCCACTACGCCAAGCAGGGAATTCGCACCCTAATAAATTGCCAACGACAAGCGCTGGGTTGGGAGGCGCCACAATGAGCGCCGACAACCGCATTGTGGTAGCCACAGGGAACCCGGGAAAACTCAATGAAATTATGGAGTTGTTGGACGATACGGACATTGAATTCGTATCACAGCAGGAACTGGGTGTTACGGAGGCTGAAGAAACCGGAATGACGTTCGTCGAAAACGCGTTGGCAAAAGCGCGCCATGCGACCGAGCAAACTGGCTTGGCATCGATCGCGGACGATTCCGGGTTAGAAGTGGATTTTATTCATGGTGCGCCCGGTATTTGCTCGGCTCGATTCGACGGCCCGAACGCGACCGACGCAGACAATACTGGCAAACTGCTGGCCGAACTCGGCGACGCCCCCTCGGAGCACCGCTCGGCACGATTCCAATGCGTGATGGTGTATCTGCGCCATGTCGCCGACCCGGCTCCCATTATCGCCCAGGGCACCTGGCACGGGCGGATTCTGTCCAAGCCGCGCGGCGAAGACGGCTTCGGCTACGATCCCATATTTTTCGTACCCTCACACCGGTGTTCGGTCGCGGAACTCGATATTCACACCAAGAACCGGCTAAGCCATCGTGGCCAAGCATTGCGTAGCTTAGTGGAAAAACTCAAGGCCGAGTGGGCCGTTTGAGTTTGACTTCGCTCCCAACTCGAACGGGAATCTTTTGACATGACTAAGTCGGTAGTATTGGTTCGCCACGGCCAAAGTACCTGGAATCTGGAGAATCGATTTACCGGTTGGGTTGATGTGGATTTGTCGGAGCGCGGCAACATCGAAGCCCGGCATGCCGGCAGGGCCCTGCGGGACGCCGGATTTAATTTCGACGTGGCCTACACTTCGTACCTGAAGCGATCGATTCGAACTCTGTGGTTGATCCTGGATGAACTCGATCAGATGTGGATACCGATCCATAACGATTGGCGATTGAACGAACGTCACTACGGCGCACTGCAAGGGCTGGATAAACGCGAAACCACCGAACGCCACGGCCCGGAACAGGTGCAACGTTGGCGGCGCGGGTACGCGGTCCGGCCACCCGCGCTCGACGAGGATGACCCCAATCACCCCAAGCACGACCCGCGCTATGCTGCGATTAACGCGATACCGTCAGCGGAATCACTAGCGGACACCCTGGCCCGAGTAGTGCCCTATTGGCAATCGACAATCGCCACCGAGGTCGCGGCCGGGAAACGCGTATTGGTGGTTGCGCATGGCAATAGCCTGCGCGCACTGGTTAAACACCTGGACGGCATTTCCGAGGAGTCCATTGTTGAACTCAATATTCCGACCGGTATTCCACTCGTCTACGAATTCGACGACGAGCTTATTCCGACCGGACACCGCTATCTGGGCGACGCAGAAGCGATCGCCAACGCCGTCAACGAGGTGCGCCAACAGGCGGGAAAATCTGCCTAGTACTCTATTCAGCTCGCTGCATCCGCCAATTTCAACTCGATAGCGTACAACTATCGATGCTGGCCGCGAGCCCACAATCCAGATTCGGATAACGCAATTCCACGCCGAGTTCGGTCCGCAACTTCGCGTTGCCAATACGCCTGGACTCGGCAAAGTAAGCGCTGAGCCCTGGACTTGCGGCGCGTTGTGCTTCCGTCAGCGAAGTAACTTGTGGTGGTGCCACACCGGTGATCGCTGCGACTTTCAAAAAATAGTCCGTCATACGTTCGGGGGCACCGTCCGTCACATTGAATACGGACCCCGGCACACCTTGATCAGCAGCCGCTACGCACGCCGTAACGAGATCATCGACATGAATACGATTCGTAAACGGGCTTTGCGCCGCTTCCGGCACGAGCATGCCTCGACGCAAGCGCGCGATCGGCAAACGTCCAGGGCCGTAAATTCCCG
>JAOTWM010000525.1 GCA_029862885.1 Gammaproteobacteria bacterium | reverse complement strand
TCCGATCTTACACGCGGCCCACGAGCGCACTACGTACGAGAACCTAAAGCAGCAGCTGCAAGGCGATGCAGTCGCGGTGCAGCCATTGCTGGTGCCGGTCAGTCTCGTCGTCAGCGAGGCTGAAGCCGAACTCGCGATGCGTTACGCAGATGAATTCAAACGTTTCGGATTTGAGATCGAACGTCTAGGCGTGGCCAATCTGATCGTACGTTCGGTGCCGGCGCTGTTGGCGTGCAGTGACGTGGCGACATTGATCCGCGACGTGCTCGCGGACCTTAACGAGCATGGTCAGAGTGGGCGTATGCAGCACGCCATTAATGAATTGTTGTCGTCGATCGCCTGTCACGGCTCGGTGCGCGCGAACCGGCATCTGACCATCCCGGAAATGAATGCGTTGCTGCGGGAAATGGAACATACCGACCGCAGCGACCAATGTAATCACGGTCGGCCCACCTGGCGGCAGATCAGCATGGCGGAACTCGATAAGTGGTTCATGCGCGGCCAGTAGGGGAACCGGAACCGACACCGGCCATACCCGTGGCTATTTGCTTGATGGGGCCGACTGCTTCCGGTAAATCCGATCTCGCACTGGCGCTCGCGGACGTGTTGCCGGTGGAAATCGTGAGTGTCGACGCGGCACAGGTGTTTCGTGGTATGGACGTTGGCACCGCGAAGCCAAACGCGCGGGAGAGGGCGGCGGTGCCGCACCACTTGATAGATATTCGCGATCCGGCCGAGGCGTACTCGGCGGCGGATTTTTGTAGCGACGCCCTGGCGGTAATGCGTCGCATTAGCGCCGCCGGTCGTGTGCCATTACTGGTTGGCGGCACGATGTTTTATTTCCATGCATTGCAACGCGGTCTGTCGGCGTTGCCCGCCGCCGACCAGAGAGTGCGCGCTGCGCTCGAGAGCGAAGCGGCCGGCCGCGGTTGGCCTGCATTGCACGCGGAACTTGCCGCGATCGATCCGGACGCGGCCGCCCGTATCGCCAGCAACGATGCGCAGCGCATCCAACGGGCCTTAGAGATCTACCTATTGTCGGGTTTGCCACCGTCGCAGGCACGCGGGCGCGGCGCTGGTCCCACACCGTACCGTTATATCAAGCTGGCACTGTGTCCGTCTGACCGCGGGGTATTGCACGAACGGATCGAACGCCGGTTTAGCGGCATGCTGGAGGCCGGGCTTGTCGACGAAACTCGGCGCCTGCTGGCCGGGCGCGCGTTGCCTGCGGCAGCGCCTGCATTGCGGACGGTAGGTTACCGGCAGGTTATCGATTACTTGACGAACCGCTGCGACTATAGTGAGATGATCGGCCGGGGTGTGGCCGCGACCCGGCAACTCGCCAAACGGCAGTTGACCTGGCTGCGACGGGAGCGTGGCGTGGTATGGGTAGACAGTACGAATCCGCGGGCACGTTCGGCCATAATTGATTATTTCGCCAGCAAACTAAACCTATTGAGGCCTTATTGAGGGTATAATTAAACCTTTCCGCTGTACGCGGGACTAAACTGTTTGTGTCTACACAAGATAGAGCACTCGATAACAAAAGGAGACGATGCCATGGCTCAGCAGAAAGGAGCAGCTCTGCAGGATCCGTTTTTAAATACACTACGCAAAGAGCGTATTCCGGTTTCGGTTTATCTGGTCAATGGAATTAAGCTTCAAGGTCAGATTGAATCGTTCGATCAGTTTGTCGTGCTGTTGAAAAACAGTGTTAGCCAAATGATCTATAAACACGCAATTTCGACCGTAGTGCCGAGCCGTGCGGTGAAAATCGCATACGACGACAACGACGAGGACGGCGACGCCGATTCCAATGCCTGATGCACTGCCCACTGGGTAATAGTGCGAGTCACTATTGACCGGATCTAACGGCTCCACTTACGTTCCCGATTCCCCCGCCGACAGCGAGTTCGACGCGGTCCTTGATGGGTCGAGCGAATGCGCGGTCGTGGTTCACCAGGATGCGTCCCGGCCGCCCGCCGATGCGCTCGACGAATTGCGCCTACTCGTGCAATCGGCGGGTGCGGAGGTCTGCGGCCAGTTTGTGGTGGTGCGCCGCAAACCGGTCGCGGCAACGTTCTTAGGTTCCGGTAAAGTCGACGAAATTAAAGCGTTTGTTGCGGCCGAAAACGCGACAATTGTAATCATCGATCACGCCATTACACCGATTCAGGAACGCAATCTCGAACGTCGCCTGCAATGCCGGGTATTGGACCGGACCGGCCTGATTCTAGATATTTTTGCGCAACGAGCGACCAGCCACGAAGGCAAGCTCCAGGTAGAACTGGCCCAGCTTCGCCACCTGTCCACACGTTTAGTGCGAGGCTGGACTCATCTGGAACGTCAAAAGGGCGGAATCGGCTTGCGCGGACCGGGTGAAACGCAGCTGGAAACGGATCGCCGCTTGATAGGCCGCCGAATCAAGACGCTCACCCAGAAGTTGAGCCGCGTAAGTTCGCAGCGCCAACTGCGGCGGCGTTCGCGAAATAAGGTGCCGATACCTACTGTATCGCTCGTGGGCTATACAAATGCGGGGAAGTCGTCGTTGTTCAATCGTATTACGCAGTCAAACGTCTATGCCGCCGATAAATTGTTTGCGACGCTCGATCCGACCATGCGGCGGGTGGAAATCGCCGGTTTCGGGCCGGTCATCCTTTCCGATACGGTCGGATTCATCCGTGGGTTACCGCACGGTTTGGTGTCCGCGTTCCATTCCACGCTCGAAGAAGTCGTAAGTGCGGCCCTATTGATTCATGTGGTCGACGTCGCCCATCCGGAGCATGATGAGTATATGGAACACGTGCGCGACGTGTTAGCGGAGATTGGTGCCGGAGACGTGCCGACGCTGATTGTGTTCAACAAAATTGACACGATTTCGTGGGCGCCGGATGCGGACGACGGCAGCGCCGATCGCAGCCGACGGATCTGGTTATCGGCGCGCACCGGTACCGGCGTCGATACGTTGCTGCACGCGATTGGCAAACAACTCGGCAGTCAGCAGCAATGTTACGGGTTGTGCATTCCGCCCGATGCGGGTCGCTTACGGGCGCGATTGTATGGCCGTGGCCGCGTGGTGAGCGAAGAGACCACGGCCGAAGGCGAATGGCTGATGCAGGTCAACCTGACGCCGGCCGACGTCGGTTGGCTCAACGGGCAGACGGACTTTTTGGCCGAGTACTGGTGCTAGCCCGAACCATTCATGAAATTCCGGGCTAGTACTCCATCGACTTGATAGAGTACCAGTGCCTGACACCGGTCATGAATTCGGCCATTTACCGATGGTAGTTGGAGCGCGCGCGCATGCTACAATCGCGCGTCATTTTACTGGAACAGGTCAAGAGAGGTTTACCTGATGCCTTGGAATCAACCCGGCTCGGGCGGTGGAAAAGACCCCTGGGGACAGAATCGCGGCGGCCAGCGGCCGCCGGACTTGGATGAAATCGTGCGCAATGTACAGGACAAGCTGGGGGGGTTGTTCGGCTCGAAACGCGGCGGCAACGGGTCCGGAAACGGCTCGGGCTCCGGGTCCGGGTCCGGGGGCCCGCAAATGCCCAGCAAGTCGCTGGTTATCATACTCTTGGTGATCGGCGTTTTGGTGTGGCTTGGAACCGG
>JAOTWM010000524.1 GCA_029862885.1 Gammaproteobacteria bacterium | reverse complement strand
CTGTTAGTCGATGTGCAACAGGTAAATCCTCTTCCCCGAAAATTTTAATGACGGAACAACTATTTCGAAAGGGGGCATTTTAACTGCAAATCAACGCCAATCCCCTGCAAAAGAAGCAAACCGAATACGCTCTAACAAGCGCATGCAGTCGGACAAACCAAAGGCTACGCCTTTGGTTCGCCGCTGATGCGAGGCGTTAGCCTTCATGAGTCCGGGGGCCAAGATGACGAAGCAACCCATCAACTTTCGCGAGAAGCTCGCAAGATTCTCCGATTTTTGGTCACCACGAGTAAAGGACGACTGGAAGGTGGGGTGTAGCTACCGAGTTCCGGCCCGAATTTCGTTTCCTACGGCAGTATTCCCGAGCTAATTGGCCGAACCTTCGTTCACAGCAAGGTTCGGGACGTCATTGTTGCAGCCTACGAAATTCTCGAAAGTGAGCAAGCGGGAAAAGTATTCAAGTATGCGGAGACCGGCGCGAAGCAAGGCGGCGAGTTTCCTCCGCATAAGACCCATCAGAATGGTCTTTCCGTGGACTTCATCGTTCCCGTCCTCGATGATTCGGGTCAATCCGTTCATCTACCCACCCAGGCGCTCAATAGATATGGATACGACATCGAGTTCGACGACCGCGGGCACTACGGCGAGTATCGAATTGACCACGAGGCGCTGGGCACTCATATAGTTGCGCTGCACAAAGCTGCAAAAAGCCACGGTATCGGCATCTGGCGCGTATTGTTCGACCCGGAACTGCAGCCATACTTATACAAGACGCGCTTTGGGGACTATATTCAGAGCAACATCAGCATTCCCGCTAGGCGATCCTGGGTAAGACATGATGGGCACATTCATGTGGATTTCATCATTGAGTGCCGCGAACTGTAGGCCGAACAAGGCGCTGCGCCGGACGGCCAGCTCGCGACGCCGCGTGTCCATAGCCGAGCACGGTCGTTAGGCGGAATTGTCGTGCGTGAAATGGCGGAGATCGCCAAGTTTCTCCTCGACTCGGACGGCACCACCCGTGATGTCACCTTTACTCCCGTCGGCGCTAAAGGCCTGCGGGCATTTCTGAATCTGCTGCTCAGTAAATACCGCGTTGTCAATGCTCGCGACGTCGACGGAAAGGATGTCGCGTCGCTGTTTAGCTCCGGCCCGGGCGAAGACGCGTTCAGCGATGCAGGCGGGTATGTTCATGTTGTGTTGGAGGGATCCGAGCGGCTGATTCCGGTGCTGCAGCTCTTCATAGACTGGCCCGTGGATGAGCGTGCCTACTCGCTGGAGCTTTCGTTCTTTCCAAGCGACCTGGACCCGCAAGCGTTTCAGGTAAGCGCCTTCGTGGCACTCATCGAGGAGTGGCGATCCATTCTGGGTGCCGATGACTACTTTGTGCGATACGAGAATGCGAGCTGGGAGTGGTACGATGCCGACGGGCTCGGCGTTATCTACACCGGTCATCAGCTCCAAGCCTCGGGCTCAAACTAGGCGCTCGTGCAATGCCGCTCGACAGGGGCGTGAAATTCAAGGGAGCGGCCAGGAAAGGTGGAGTTAGATGTTTCTGCCGGCTGACCGCAGTGAAACGCGCGACCGTTCACGCGGCAGAGGGCGTTAACAAACCAATCCATATGCTGCCGGCGAATCCCAACGTCAGCCAGATGTCACCATGCGCAACGTATCATTCATAGGGATGGCCGGGATCCTGACCTGGACGGCCGTCTACATTTCGATACCGGCGTTCGGATACTCTTTAGATCTACTGTGGCTGATCTTGTCAGCTTCCATATCGGCGCTGCTTTCGATGCTGCTCGTAATGCTTGGAGAGTCGATCATTGAGGACATCGTAAAGGTCGTCATTCTCCTAGTATTGAGCTCGGTATTTTTGGCTACGAAAAGCGAATTCGGATTTATTGTCATTTGTACTGCAATTGCTTCTGCATCCGGACTTTTGTTTAACCACGCAAACCAATGGATCGCCGACAAGTGAATGCAGAGGACGTGCTCGCGTGTGCGTGACGCAGCCGACCGGCTGATGCGCTTTATGTCCGGACAAAGACCAAAATGAGAAATTCAATCAGAGTCACAGTGATGATTGCCACGTTGTTCTTGTGCGGGACAACCGCGTCCTTGGGTGATGAAACACATTCGGAATCTCTGATTATGTTTCAACCGCAAGAAATCGAGAAAGATTTCCAAGGCATGGGCATTACCCGCGATAAAGCATTTCAAATTGATAAACAAAAATATGTGGTCTCAGGTAATGATGGAAAGGAGGGCAGCGAAAATGACTATGGGATAAGGCTGTTCGTTATCGAAAACAACGAAGTGATATTTCGGTCAAAAGGAATGATGGACAGCTGGTATCTCAATCTGAGCTTTTTCAGCTCGAAGGACTCTCGCAAGGAGATTCTCATACTGGCGGAAGGCGGAGACGAGGCAGGAAGTTACGGATTCGTGGTTTATGAATTAAAGAATTCCCAGGTCAAGGGAATAGGATACATCGATGCGGCCATACGGGGTAACCAGGAATATTTTTCATCGGCCGTTCCGTTTGTTGAGATTGCCGAGCGCGCGGACGGATATGTTTTTACTTTTACCAGAGATGTTGCGGTTCGAGATAAAAGGACATACAAGTACGAAACGATAAGCAGGCAATCAATCAGATACATCTACGATGGAAAAGAGAATATTAAAGAAGTCTTTGAATAGATTTTGCTGAATCGGGAATAAATTACCGAATGCAGCCGACATAGTCCGTCTGCACAAGTTCAGTAATTACCCGGTACTCGGGCTTCGCGATAGTTGAATAGGCAGCTCTTTTGCGGCTTGGGAGCGCTTCTTTTAGACCATCGGTGGAAGTTTCTTTCGACTGTACGCCTCGCACAACGTCCACGGGCGCGACAATTGTGTTGACAAGGCGCCCAAAGCCGGCTGGAAGAAAAGCGAGGGCAAGACTCCGGCCGACCGCGCGAAGATGCGCAGGCACGAAGAGCTGGCCAAGATGGTCGAAAGCTGGAGATCTCGACCGGGCGCGAAAGGCGGCGATTGCTAATACGGCTTCGGAAACGAAATATTTTCCGATGAAGCGGAGCCGAGCTCGATTAATGCCGTTGCGGCCGTTTCCCGGGCAGGATATGCCTGATTGTCATATTTCGGGTCCAATTTTTTGATTGAGCGGCCAGCATGTCAGATGATGAATTCTTAAGGCTCCTGCGAGCACACGACGATCCCGCTTATTCCGAGGCGCCGCCCGGTTTCGATCGGGCGGCTGCCGAATCCAGATTCGTCGAGTTCGCGATCCAATTGATCTCGGCGCTGGGAGTGGAATGCGGGTTTGAATCGGGCCTCATGATCCAGGACGCGAGCCACCATGGGGACATCCGGCTCCCGCAATCCGTGCTCAAGGAGTCCTCGGCTCTGGGGGTGCGGGTGAGCAACTTCGGCCGTTTTTGCACCGTTTATAACGACGACTCGGTGGTCAAACCAGATGTCCTGGCGACCATCCAGCGGGTCGCTTCCGAGCACGGTTACGTCTACATACCATCCCGCGTTCTGGAAATTCCCTACGACGGCGAGAATACCGGTGTCTCGGGTTTCCGCGACTGGGGCGAACGCTTCTTCGACTG
>JAOTWM010000523.1 GCA_029862885.1 Gammaproteobacteria bacterium | reverse complement strand
AATCGTTAATGCCGCCGGACCGTGGGTCAGTCACGTCCAGGACACGATCGACGCGGCCCAGTCGCAAACTCGTGTGCGCCTCGTCAAAGGCAGTCACATCGTCGTGCCACGCCCGCACAATGGGGACCACGCATACATCCTGCAACATGACGATCGCCGCGTGGTGTTTATGATTCCGTTCGAAGACCGATATTCGGTTATCGGCACCACGGATGTGCCAATTTCTTCCCCACACGACCCCGTGTCGATCAGTGACGATGAAGTGGATTATCTGTGTACGGCCGTGTCGCGTTACACATCACAGCCCGTAACTCGGGCAGATGTCGTCTGGGATTACGCGGGCGTTCGACCATTGTTCGATGATGGCCAGCAGGACCCGTCCAAGGTTACCCGTGACTACGTTCTTGAGTCGGTCACGACCCCGGCGGGCGGACCCGTGCTGTCGGTATACGGCGGAAAAGTCACAACCTATCGTCACCTAGCGGAGTCCGCAGTGGAACGCCTGCGTCCGTATTTCACGATGTGGCGACAGTCGCGAACTGCCGAATTAACGCTACCGGGCTCCGATTTTCCAGGAATTGATTTACTGGACTATCACGCTGAGCTCAAGAAACGCTTTATCTGGTTACCGCAGGAATCATTGTTGGCTATGCTGCGGCGTCATGGCAGCGGTGTCGAAGCCTTACTGGATGACGCGACCTGCACCGAAGATCTTGGCATCGATTTCGGCTGCTCGCTGTATCAACGCGAAGTGGATCTATTTATAGACCGGGAATGGGCGCAAACTAGCGACGATATCTTGTGGCGCCGAACGAAATGCGGCCTGCATATGACCGCTTCCGAAAAATCCAAGATCGAAGAGTATATCCGCCAGCGCATTGCGCGAATCCAATCGTAAGCTATTACGATCGGATTGGTAGGAGCCATTAAACAGCGTCGCGACGCAGCGGCTGGCACATGCAGTGCACGCCGCCGCCGGCTTTTGTAAACATCGTCACATCCGGGTCGAATACCTCGAACCCTATAGCCCGCAATTTCTGATTCAAGTCCTTGCTGTCGGAGGTAGACAATACCCGGTCGTCGCCCAACGCCACCACATTACAGCCGAGCGCCATTGTGTCCTGAAAGCTCACAGGAATGATCTCAATCCCCTTGCCCTTTAACCACTGCACTATACCGGGCTCCGTGGTATCGACGCACACCGCCGCTAATTTTTCTGCCAGCATACATATCATCAAATCGATATGCACGTAGAACTCGTCGATCGGTGCGTAGCGAATTTCCCAACCTTCGTTTTCGAACCATCCCCCAATTTGCTTTGCCGATACCTCTTCGCAACGTTTACCGGTATATCCGATCAGCACACAACCCGGTTCGATAATATTAAAATCACCGCCTTCAAAATTCCCCGCCGATATCATATCGTAGATCGGTATACCTTTTGATACGTAAAACCGGATAACATTCGCGTACTCACCACGCCGGCGGGGATTGGCGAGCTGGCAAATCACGGCGCCGTACGGGGTCATAAAACTCGAATCGCGTGTATAGATCTGATATGGCGTATGCTCGTTGCGCTCCGTGGTATGGACCTTCACGCCGGCAATCTCATACGCATCCACAATTTCCCGGTGCTGACGCATCGCGAGTTGCTTATCAAATCGATCTCCGCTGCGCAGAGTTTCGCGTACGATAGAACTGAACTCCGCGTTATCTTCCATCCAGTGAAACGTCTCTACGGGACCCAACAACACATCACGCAATACGCCGTATTCCGAATTCACTCCCCACTCGGTCAGTGTTGGTGTGTTGCCCCCCGCATTACGGACCCGCAGTGCCGCCTGTGTATCGGTCATCACCGTCTCCCCATAAACTCCACTTTTCAATGCAAATAATAACCCAACCTGGATCCGTTGTTATGCGCTTCGGCCAACATAGACACGTTGTAACGCCTATGCGATGCTCTGCCGATGCAACGTTTGCCCAATCCGCAGCACGCCACCCACTGGTGCCAATCGCAGCGCAATGCCGGCCGTAGCATCGGCTATGTTGCTACGATGGGCGCGCTACACGACGGTCATATTGCTCTGCTACGACAAGCCTTGGACGAAAACGATGTCTGCTGCGTCAGTATTTTTGTTAATCCACTGCAGTTCAACGATGCTGCGGACTTCGAACGGTATCCACGGGACCTACAAAGTGACTACAGACTCCTGGAACAATACGGCGTCGATATGGTGTTCGTCGGCAGTTTGCAGGATTTTTTCCCGGAAGCCGCCGACAGCAGCGATATTGTCACATTAGATCCCGGCATCTACGCCGAAGGGCTCGAAGGCACATTTCGGCCCGGCCACCTGGCTGGTGTGCGCACGATTGCAGACCGTTTGTTTAAGACGATCGGCCAATGTCGCGCGTACTTCGGTGAAAAAGACTTCCAACAGACCTTGGTTATCAAAGACTTAGCCGCACAACTCGGCTATCCCGATATTATCGTCTGTCCGACGGTTCGGGAATCGTCAGGCCTCGCACTGTCATCGCGAAACGCGCTGCTAAGCAGTGAACAACGACAGCTTGCCGCGTGCCTGCACGCCGCGTTACTTACCGCACGGCGCGCATGGCAACAAGGTGTGCGCGATCCCAAGCGTTTACAGAACCTGATGTGGCCTATGCTGGATCAACCCGGCGTCGAGGTCGATTATGCCGAGGTCCGCGATCCCGGTGCGTGGACCAAGAATCCACCCCACGGGCCGCTGCAATCCGCCCAAGCCTTGATCGCCGTTCGAATTGGCGCCGTCCGGCTGATCGACAATATGTCGCTGACCGAAATCTAGTGCGATTCGATTAGGGTTCGCGGATTCAGTGTTCACCACCGGCTTTAAAATTAAACACGGCACCAGTGCGAATACCGGATGGCCATCTTGCGGTAACCGATTTCATTCGAGTGTAAAAACGCACGCCTTCGGGGCCGTGCATATGGTGATCGCCGAATAGCGATCGTTTCCAACCGCCGAAACTGTGATACGCAACCGGCACTGGAATCGGTACATTGACGCCTACCATGCCGATTCGCACCGACGCCGCGAAATCCCGTGCGCAATCGCCGTCACGCGTAAAAACCGCCGCACCGTTACCATATTCGTGTTCGTTGACGAGCTTAACTGCCTCGTCGTAACTGTCGACGCGCACGACGCTCAAAACCGGGCCGAAGATCTCATCGGTGTATATACTCATCTCCGGTTTAACCTTATCGAACAGACAACCCCCTAAGAACGCGCCGCCGTCGTGGCCCGCAACCCGCAAATCCCGTCCGTCCACCACCAATTCGGCACCCTCTTTAAGGCCTTGCTCGACATAGCCACGAACCTTAGCGTGGTGATCGGGAGTAACTAATGGTCCCATTTCCGCGCTCGGGTCTGTATACGGACCGACCTTCAACGCCTTAACACGGGGTGCGAGGCGCTCGACCAGCGCATCGCCGGTGTCATCGCCAACCGCCACCACAACCGAAATGGCCATACAACGTTCACCGGCTGAACCGTAACCGGCGCCGATCGACGCATCAACCACTTGATCCATATCGGCATCGGGCATCACCACCATATGATTTTTCGCGCCGCACAACGCTTGTACAC
>JAOTWM010000522.1 GCA_029862885.1 Gammaproteobacteria bacterium | reverse complement strand
CCGGCTGCCATGAAATGAGCTGGGTGAACGAGGAATATCAGGAATCCCACCACTTCACCAACCCCAGCGGGGTGCGCGCGATTTGCTCTGATTGTCACGTCCCCAAGGAATGGGCCGCTAAAATGGGACGCAAGATCCAGGCTTCGTTTAATGAACTGCCTAGCAAGATCCTCGGCACCATCAGTACCAAGGACAAATTCGAGGCCAAGCGGCTGGAGTTGGCTGAAAGTGTCTGGGCGGCGATGAAAAAGAACAACTCTCGCGAATGCCGCAACTGTCACGCCGAAGAATCCATGGTGCTCGCCGACCAGAAGCAGCGCGCCAAAACGCAACACGAAGATGCCAAGAAGACCGGGGAGACCTGCATCGACTGCCATAAGGGCGTCGCCCACAAGGAACCCAAGACCGAAGGTGACGATGGGCAGAAAGAGGGTGGTTTTACATTGTGAACAGTGCGGCACAATGGTCCATGACGAACTTAGAGGAACAAAATAATGACGCAACAATTAAGCGCCCCACCTAAAAAACACTGGCGCAGCGCCGCAGCGGGAATGCTGTTTGTGCTCGGCGCAAGCGGCGCTCCGCCGGCGCTGGCGGTCGACTGGAGCGGCATACCTACCACTGAGATCGTATTGTTCTACGCGGGTCAGTCTTCATGGGAATGGGCCTTGACCCAAAGCGACCACAGCGGCAACGAGAAGTTTCGCAGTGGGAAAGACTGTAAGAAATGCCACCAGACCGAAGAGAAGGACATCGGCGCCAAGATCGTCAGCGGCGAGAAGCTGGAACCCGACCCGATCGCGGGCAAACCGGGCAGTCTGCCGGTCAAGATCCAGACGGTCCATGACGGCGCTCGCCTGTATGCGCGGTTCGAATGGCAGGCGCCAGATCCTACTGGCACGAAAATGGACGCTGATACGGCGGCGCGCGTCACCATGATGCTGGGCGATGCATCAGTCAAGGAAGCGGCGCGTGCCGGCTGCTGGGGGACCTGCCATGACGACATGATCGGCATGGCCAGCGCCCCATCCGGCGGCGAGATCACGAAGTATCTGGCGGCATCCCGCACCAAGATCACGCGCCAAGGCGGCGGTGAAAATTACAAATCCGCCGCTGACCTGCAGCAGTTCGTCGATACGGGGGCATACATGGAGTACTGGCAGGCTAAGCTCAACCCGGGCAGCCCGGCAGAGCCGATCAGCGGCTACGTATTAGACAAACGCCACCAGGACGAGCAGCCGGTTGTGGAGGCTACCGCCAGTAATGAGGGCGGCAAGTGGACGGTAGTGTTGAGCCGCAAGCTGAAGATGGGCGGCAAGACCCACAAGGATCTGGAACCCGGCAAGACCTACTATGTTGGTTTCGCCATACATGAAGATTACACCGACCATCGATTCCATTACATCTCCCTGGAACACACTTTGTCCCTGGACCAGGGAACAGCGGATTTGGTGGCGAAAAAATGACGACCAGGAAGGAAACGACGCAATAAAAGCGGAGGCGAACATGTTAAGTGCAAGCGATACAATGGCTGTATTCCTGAGGTTGTTGGCATTACTGATGGCGGTCGTGCTGCCCGTCTCGTTTGCCTGGGCTGCGCAACACGACCCCGTGAAGCCGGCATCGACCGAAACGGCAAAAGAAGCGGTCCGGGTCTGCACCAAATGCCACGATGAGTCCGAAGAAAAACCGATACTGGCCATACTCAAGACCAAACACGCAATGATGGCGGATAAGCGCACACCGTTTGCCGATGAGGCGTGCATCACCTGCCACGGGCCGAGTGAGGAACACCTGGTCAAACCTCCCGAGGGCGAGAAGCCCGCGCTGCCCGATATAACGTTCAAGGAGGAAGCGCCAATCTCATCGACCAAAAAGAACGAGGTATGCCTGAGCTGCCATGAAAGTGGCCTGCGCCTGCATTGGAAAGGCAGTCAGCATGAGTTTCGCGGCCTGGCCTGCAGTTCCTGTCACAATGTACATGTCGATCAGGATCCGACACTGGTAAGACTCACTCAACCGGAAACCTGCTTCAACTGTCACAAGGAACAGCGCGCGCAAGCTTACCGGCCGTCAAGACACCCTATCCGCGAAGGTAAGGTCGTGTGCAGTGATTGCCACAACCCACATGGTTCCACCGGGCCGAAACAATTAGCAAAGAACTCAGTCAACGAGACCTGCTACGCCTGCCACTATGAAAAGCGCGGGCCGTTTCTGTGGGAGCATGCCCCGGCGCGTGACGATTGCACCAACTGTCATAAACCGCATGGTTCGATCCATCCGGCACTGCTCAAGAACCGCGGCCCATGGCTGTGCCAGCAGTGCCATCTGGCACAATTCCACCCCAGCACCGCCTATAGCGGCACCGGGATACCCCCACGGGGCGCAGCCCAGCAATTGCTGGGCAAGAACTGCCTGAATTGTCACTCCCAGGTACACGGATCGAATCATCCGTCCGGCATACGCCTGACGCGATAAGAGAGGTGCTGTCATGAATACACTCAATCGTAAAACCAGAACCCCCAGACAACGCGCCCTGTGCCGAGCGATCACAGCGGCCTGCCTGATACCAACGTCCCTCGTTGCGCAAGACTTTGCGCTCGAGGAACCGATCAAACCGCCACCGGATCCCGAGGTTGTACGCAACCTGACAGAATGGCGTAGTGAAGTCGAAATCGGCGCGGCCTATGTCAGTGATGATTCCTTCCGTTTCGGTAAATACACGGGACTCAACGAGGAAGGCGCCTACGGCTTGCTCGACTTGGACATCCGGCGGCGCGGCCCGTACGACGGCGACAACCCGGAGTACTGGCGTCTCCAGGGCGAGAACCTTGGTCTGGATTCGCGTTTTGCTGAGTTCGAGTATGGACGGCAAGGCGATTACAGGGCTTACATCCTGTATGATCAAATCCCGGTTTACCATACCGAAACGGCACGCACGCCTTTCAACGGTGCCGGTGGGGGTTTCTTGTCGCTGCCCGGGAACTGGGCAGGGGGCAGTAACACCCCGGGTATGCCCCAGCTGATTCCCAGCCTCAAACAGTTTGACGTAGAGCACGACCGTAAGCGCGCCAGTATTGGTTTCGACAAGCTACTCAACTCGCGCTGGAGTGTAAACACCAACTACCAGTACGAGACCAAGGAGGGAACCAAGACCATAGGCGGAGTGATCGGCAATACCGGAGGCAACCCGCGCGCCGCGATCCTCCCGGAGCCAATCGACTACAGCGAGCACAAGTTAGACGTTTCGCTCAATTACACCACCCAGAAGCAACAATTTCGGGTCGCCTACGATTTGTCTTTGTTCGGCAACGACCAGAACTCTCTCACATGGCAGAACCCCTATTCGGCCATCAACGGCTGGGACCCTTCCGCGGGCTTCCCGTTCGGTCAGGGCCGGTTCGCGCTGCCACCGGACAACGAATATCATCAGGTCACCGCGACCTACGGAAACAACCTCAGCGAAATCACTCGAGTTACCGCCGATGTTGCTTATGGAATAATGACTCAGGACGAAACATTCCAGCCGTATACCGTCAATCCGATATTGGCGGGCAGCATCGTCAACCCGCTGCCACGACGTTCCCTGGACGGCGAGATCGAGAACCTGCTTTTGAACCTGCAAATCGCATCACGCCC